>SXQZ01000173.1 GCA_005792725.1 Actinomycetota bacterium | reverse complement strand
GAAGGTGCCCCACTCGGTCATGAGCGGGAGGTCGCCCATGAAGACCCGCTGGCGGCGGATCTCCCCGGTCTCCTTGTTGACGAAGGAGACCTCCATGGTCAGGGGCGCGTGGTAGGTGAGGTCCTTCTCCTTGCACTCCTTGATGGAGTTGTTCGGCACAACCTCGTTGAGGGGCATGCCGGGTTCCCAGCCCCCGATGGTGTAGGGGCCGAACTCCACCATGAGCGTGCCGGTGAAGTCCTGAATCGGCGAGATGTCGTTGACCGTATCCCGCAGGCCCTCCTGGAGGAACTGGTCGAAACTGGCGCGCTGGATCGCGATGAGGTTCGGGACATCCGGGATGCGCGGTGCGCCATCCGGAGACCCCTTCGGGCCGGCGAGGGGGAACAACTCCCTCTCGCGGGTGCGGCGGGCGGTGGGCGTGCTCAAGTCGCAGAGCCTCCTGACGTGAGCTCGATGGTGAATGGGCATGCGGCGGCGGCCGTTGCCGGCGCAGGAACGCGGAATATGTGAGCGGGCAGCGGTGCGGGCACGTGGTACGCGTCCACCGAACAGCGCCGCGCCGGGCGAAAGGCGCAAGGGGCGATGACGGCGGAACGACAATCATACACCTTCCGGGCCGCCGTGCCCGGTACCCGGCGGCTCGCCGTGCCGGTCGCCATACTGACCCCGTGGAGACGGAGCCCGGACACGACGGGGGCGGGTCACCGGGCGACGCGATCACCGAGCGCCTGATCCCCCTCCTCGACGCGACGCATCAGGTGTGGTCATCGCCGCAGGAACGGCGGCGCCTGCGTGCGTTCGGCTTCCGCCCCGCGGTCGAGCCGGGCGTCCTCAAGCGCGAGTGGCATGGCACCCAGGTACGCGTCGGCCCCGACGCCCTGCGCGTGCTCTCCGAGGAGACCGGCGCCGAACTGGCGTGGTCGCCCGAGGTGGGGCTCCGTCTCGACGGGGGCGAGTTCACCCCGACCCCGGGGGGGATCGCGCTGGCCGACGCCATCAACGGGCTCATCCAGGGCTATGAGCGCTGGATCGAGGCCCGTGAGGGACGCCAGGAGCGATTGCGGCGCGGCCACTGGAGCGCAACCGACCGCCGGCAGGTGAACGCCCTGGCCGAGACCCGGCGCCTGCAGCGCCTCCTCTCAGCGCGCAGCACCCGCACCCGCGGCTAGCACGCGGACCACCGCAGGGGTGTCCGGATCACCACGCGGGCGTCAGGCATGCAGGGGGCGCACCCGCGCCCGGGCAGGGATGGCGGGTTCGAACGGTTCGCCCATCGTCCGCGATGGAAGCGCAGCCGGGTGGCCGTCGCATGTGCCCATGAGCGACCCTGAGACCGTCGACCCCAGAGGGCGCTTCCGCGCCGAGGTGGCGGCATCGCAGTTGGACGACACAATTCCGGGAATCCGGGGGCTGGCCGACCGCCTGGGGCTGGCCGCCGACCAGGTGACCCACCACGCGCTGGTGCGCGGGATGGCCGCGGGATCTGAGGCACCGCTGGCCGCGCCTCCCGACCTGCTGGTGGCGCTGCGCGAGGCCGGCGACGCCGGCGACGTGGAGCGCGTGAGGGGCATCACTGATGCGCTGCTCGCGAGGTGGGATGGCTGAGCCCGGATCCGACCGACGATCCGGACCTACGCCCCATCACGCGACGTGACTGACCCCCCGGCCGCACCCCACAGGTGCCCCGCTGGGTGCACCTCCGGCCGGACCCAATGCCGGTGCGCTCGCGGCCAGGGGGTGTACCGTTCCCCGGGGACCGACCCAGGAGAGAGACCGTTGCCCCGACGCCCCGCGGTCACGCGTCTGATGGCCGTGCTTCCCCTCACCATCGTGGTCGCCCTCGTGGCGGCGGTGGCCGCGGGGGCGGTGAACGGGCACGACGTCGATACCGGGTTCAACCCCAATGCGAACAGCACCGTCTTCGCCATCGCCACCCCGCCCGACGGCAAGGTGCTCATCGGAGGGGTCTTCAACGCCGTCGGGGGCACCACAAGCCACCTCATCGCCCGCCTGAACGCCGATGGCACCCGGGACGCCGGCTTCGACGCCGGAGCCGTGAACAGCCCCGTCTACGCCATCGCCACCCAGCCCGACGGCAAGGTGCTGATGGGAGGGGGCTTCACCAGCGTCGGCGGCGTCATGCGCAGAGGCATCGCCCGCCTGAACGCCAACGGCACCCTTGACACCGGCTTCAACCCCGACGTGAACGACGCCGTCTACGCCATGGCCACCCAGCCCGACGGCAAGGTGCTCATCGGAGGGGTCTTCACCAGCGTTGGCGCCACCGCGCGCAACCGCGTCGCGCGCCTGCTCGGCGGCCCGCCCGCTGCCCGGCCGACCGCGGTGGGCGCGGTGGCGGGTAACGGGCACGCGGTGGTCTCCTGGTCGGGGGTCGCGGGGGAGATCACCTCCTATACCGCCACGGCCTCCCCCGGTGGGGCGACCTGCACGGCGCCCTCGACCACCTGCACGCTCACGGCGCTGTCCAACGGCACCACCTACACCGTCACCGTCACCGCCGCCAACCCATTCGGGCAGGGACCCGCCTCCGATCCGTCGGCCCCGGTCACCCCGTCTGCGCCGCCGTCCGCCGTGCTCACCGCGACGCTGCTGCGCCCCCGCGCGCGCCTCGTGGCCGGCCGGTTACTGCGCATCGGCATCAAGGTGGCCAATTCGGGCACCGCCACGGCGTCGTCTGTCACCGCCTGTCTGGTTGTCCCCAAAGGCCTCACGGTGGTCACGGTGAGCGGTGCCAGACGCCAAGGGCGCGCGCTGTGCTTCCGCAAGGGCGACCTCGCCCCCTCGGCCACGATGACCTCGCGGGTGACCGTGCGCGCCGCGGCCACCACGAAGCGGATGCGCACGACGATCACCGGCTGGGTGAGACCTGCGGGCCTCGCGAAGGTGAAGGCCCCACCCACGGTCCTCACGATCATCCCCCGCCGGAAGTAGACACCGCGCGCGCACCCGGACCCGTTGCCCCCGCCGTCGCGGACGCGCACCCAGACCTGCCGCCCGGTGACGGTGGCCCTCACCCGGGGACCGAAGGGGAGGACCCCCGCACGGGGTGCCCGCGAGGAGGCCACCTGCATCCCGCCGACGCGGGAGGCCCGGTCCCGCGCGTGAACCCTGACTCTCACCATCCGTGCCCGGCCGGCGGGTGGCGTGCCCGTCGCCGGATCCCGCCGGCCGGGCACGATGCGATCCCTACCGTCATCAGGAGATCCCGGGCAGGCAGGCCGACCGTCACACCACACGGCCCGCGCGAAACCCGGTGCGGTTCAGGCGCAGGTGTGCCCGTACAAGCACTCAGATGACAGGACCGCGGTGCTCCCGTGATTCCTCAGGTGGTACAACCACTGCAGGAAGGACGACGACCTCGATCGGCAGCCGCCTTGCGGCGGCTGATGGCAATACCGTCCTGACGAACCGCCTCTACCCCTGGAGCCCGCCCGGGTCCCCGGTGCGGCCGATGATCTTGCCGCCGGCGATGTGGGTGAGGTCCTCGAGCCAGACGCCGAGGCGCTCATAGTCCTTGTCATCGGGCGCGAGACCCGCCCGAGCGGCCTCGACCTCGCCGATGACCTCATCGACGGTCGACTTGTTGGCGAGGGAGACGCGGTCCCTCAACTTGCTCTTGATTTCGCG
>SXQZ01000172.1 GCA_005792725.1 Actinomycetota bacterium | reverse complement strand
GCCCGAGGGTGCTGGAGTTCAACGAGCGCTTCGGCGACCCCGAGACGCAGGCACTGCTGCCGCGCGTGGCGGGCGACCTCGGCGCGACGCTGCTTGCCGCCGCGTCGGGCGGGCTGACCGACGGCCCGGTGGCGGTCACCGATGGGGCCTCCGTGGCCGTGGTCCTAGCGGCCGCGAACTATCCGGGCGACCCGCGCACGGGCGATGTGATCACCGGCATGGACGACGCGCGCGCGACGGGCGCCGAGGTATTCCAGGCCGGCACGGCGCTGAATGCCAACGGGGACGTGGTCACGGCCAGTGGCCGCGTGCTGGCGGTGCAAGCCCGCGGCGCGACGGTGGAGGTCGCGCGCGAGCGTGCCTACGCCGGGGCGGACCTGATCCACTTCGAGGGCCAGCAGATGCGGCGCGACATCGCCGCGGGGATGGACGGCTCCTAGCCCGCGAGGAAGATACTCCTGCCCCGCAGGGCATCGTCGCCGGGGTGGGTCTCCATTGCCCGCCGGAGCCGGGTGAGCAGGTGGCCCATCTGGTTCACGGCGCGGGACACGCTGGCGTCATCGGTATAGATGATGCCGTGATGGATCGCACCGGCGGCGGCCCACTCACGCTCGAGCGGCACGAAGTCCTGGACGTTGTTGGTGACGAGCACGCGACCCTGGTCGTAGGCGATACCCAGCAAGGCATCATCCGACGTGCCGGAAAGGTGGATCTCATGCACCGCCTGGACGTCGTACCCATCCGCACGGAGCGCGTGGGCGATCAGGTACGAGAAGGGCTCGTCAAGCAAGAGCCTCACCGGGCGAGCGGAGCGGACCTCTCCCGGCGCTCGCGCTCACGACGCGCGAACTCGGCCGCGCGCACGGCGTCCGAATCGACCTCGTCACCGAAGTCCGCGTGGTAATCGGCCGCAGCGCGAACCTCCCGCTCGCTCAATCCGAAGTCATCGGCGACGTCGGCGACAGAGCCATCGGTCTGCCGCAGCGCATTGATGACCTGCCAGACATAGAGCCGGGTGCCGACGAGCGCCGCCCTTCGCATGCCCCCAGCGTTGGAACGGAAGCAGACGAGGGGGTGATCCTCACGGCGCAGCCCCTCCGCCAGCAGGCGCTCGACGACGGCGTTGCGGCTCTGACCAAGATCGTGGGCACGTTGGTCGAGAAGGTCGGCGGTACGGCGCGACAACCGGAACGACCGCGATCTTGACGTGGCATCATCTGGCATGGGCCCAACGTATCACTCTGTATGCATCTGTCACACACACCAGTGTCAGCACACTCACGTATCCATGCCGATCACGCCCTGGTGCCGGGGCGGGTTCAATCGGTCGTCGTAACCCCGCCGTGGCCGGCCGACCCCGGGAGCCCGTCACGGGCCTCGCCGGGAGTTCCCGCTCCGGGGGTCGGGCGCCGCCGGGTACTCCGGGTACTGAGGGCGAGCGCCACCGCGTCGGGATCGCCGCAGGCGTGGCGTGCGAGGCCAGGGGTGTTCGGGTGGGCGCTGCGGTATCGCCCCGGTGGGGCTGAGACCTGCACCGGGTCGTGGGATTGGGTGACGAAGGCGGGTGTCGCACGGTGTTACACTGGCCACGTGCCGACGACCCGCCCACGACATGCCGTCACCGAGACCGGTGCCGTCGCG
The DNA here is from genome assembly GCA_005792725.1 of Actinomycetota bacterium. Lineage (GTDB taxonomy): Bacteria > Actinomycetota > Thermoleophilia > Miltoncostaeales > Miltoncostaeaceae > SYFI01. The sequence continues at coordinate 1,504 of SXQZ01000172.1, read as the reverse complement.
GACGCGCTTGAGGCCCTGCGCGCCGAGCCCGGGGGCGGGAACGTCTCCGTCTCCGAACTCGTGGTGATCGGCGCCCGGACCCTCACCGCGCAGAAGCGTGCTCAGCGCGACGCCGACGACGCGCTGCTCACGGCGTTGGCGGAGAGCGTGCTGAGCGGCGGGCCGGCCCTGGCCGACCCGCAGGCCGCGGATCAGGTCCGGTTCACGGGCTGGGCCCGCTCCGCGTGAGCCGGACCTACCTGCTGGACAACTCGGCGTGGGCACGCCTGTGGCACCCGGCCCTCTCCGAGGGCCGGCGCGAGGAAATCGCGGAGGCAATCACGAGCCGACGCATGTACGCGTGCCTGCCCTTCCTCCTCGAAGCGGGCTACTCGGCCCGGGACCGTGATGACTACGGGGGCCTCATGCGCACCCTGCGCAGCCTCCCGTATGCCCCACTCGACGATCCGGCGCAGTCCCGTGCCATTGATCTGCAGGGTGATCTGGTGATGTGCGGGCACCACCGGCTGCCCCCCGTGGACCTGCTCATCGCCGCCCTCGCCGAACGCCACGGGCTCACCGTCCTGCACTGCGACAAGGACTTCGATCGAATCGTGGACCGGACATCGGTGGTGATGGACGCCGAGTGGCTGGCGCCCCCCGCCACCTTCGCCTGAGCGCCACCTGCTCGCGGGATCCCATTGGTAGGGTGGCCCCGCTTCCCGCTACCGGAATGGACCCATGATCCCGAGGTACTCGCGGCCCGAGATGGCCGCCATCTGGACGGACGACGCGAAGCTGCAGCGCTGGCTCGACGTGGAGTTGGCCGTATGCCGCGCATGGGCCCGCCGCGGGGTGATCCCGGCCGACGACCTGCACGAGATCGAGGCCAAGGCCGCGTTCACCGTGGAGCGCACGTTGGAGATCGAGAAGACCACCAACCACGACGTGGTCGCCTTCCTCACCAACGTCAACGAGAACATCGGGCCCGCCAGCCGCTGGGTGCACTACGGCATGACCAGCAGCGACGTGCTCGACACCGGCCTGGCGCTGGCCATGGTGCAGAGCGGGACGATCATCGTCGAGGCGCAGAGGGCCCTCACGCAGGCGCTCAAGGTGCGCGCACTGGAGCACCGCGACACCATCTGCGTCGGCCGCACCCACGGCGTGCACGCGGAGCCCACCACGTTCGGCCTGCGTCTGGCCGGGTTCGCAATGGAGAGCAAGCGCAACGAACAGCGCCTCGAGGCCGCCCACGCGCAGATCGCCTACGGCAAGCTGAGCGGAGCGGTCGGGACCTACGCCATGCTCGAGCCGGGCGTCGAGGCCGAGGTGATGGACGAGCTCGGCCTCCAGGTGGAGCCCATCGCCACCCAGGTGATCCCGCGCGACCGCCATGCCGAGGTGGTCGCGCAGATGGCCATCGCCGCCAGCGGGCTGGAGCGCCTGGCCGTGGAGATCCGCCACCTGCAGCGCACCGAGGTACGGGAGGCGGAAGAGGCCTTCGGCGAGGGCCAGAAGGGCT
>SXQZ01000171.1 GCA_005792725.1 Actinomycetota bacterium | reverse complement strand
GCCGATGATCGCGCCGGGGTGGATCTCGATGCCGGTGATGAACCGCGACACGTGGCTCACCATGCGGGCGGGCAGGTGCCACCCGCGGGCGTTGAGGCCGTGGGCCGCGCGGTGCATCCACACGGCATGCAGCCCCGGATAGGTCAGCACGAGCTCGGTGGTCGAGCGTGCCGCGGGGTCCCGCTCGCGCGCGGCCTCAAGGTCCCGCTTCAGGGACGCGCCGATGTGCGAGAGCCGACCGATTGCCATGGGCCGAGTATAATCCCCGCTCTGCCGAGGGAGCGTTTTCGGGTGTCCAGCATTCGCGTGAGACTCACATTTCCAGAGGATCTGGTGCGCGAGCCCATCGTGCACCGGCTCTCCACCGAGCACGACGTCGTGTGCAACATCCGGCGCGCCGACGTGCGCGACCGCACCGGCTGGGTGATCCTGGAGATCAGCGGCGACGCCGACCACCTGCTGGAGGTGCGCCAGTGGCTGGAGGACACCGGCGTGCGCGTGGACGACCTGGAGCCCTACCTTCTCTAGCGTCACGGCAGACGGGGCCCAGTGCCAGATCGGCCCGTCACCCACCGCGCGCGCCGTGCGTCTGGACAACGTCCGCGCCCGGGATGCAGCGGCTCTGTCCGCCCTGCTCGCCGCCGTTCCGGCGGACCCGCCGTATGACCTCGCGCTCGCTCCCGAGGACCCGGTCGGGCCGCTCGCACTCGCCGTGGGATTCGAGGCGTACGCCACGACGGTCCGGGTGACCCGGGCGATCGCGGGCCTGCCCCCGGCGTCCCGGCCGACGGCGTGCGCCTGGTCACCTATGCCAACGACATGGCCGCCCGTTATGAGGAGGCGGAGTTCGCCGCCCTCGACGGCCTCGCGGTGTTCAGGGCCATGGGCCCGCCCACTGGCTACGCCGAGGGCGCGGGCTTGGGCGACTTCACGGTTGCCGCCCGCGGCGACCACATCATCGGCTTCTGCTTCACACAGGTGCCCGAGGGGATCGTCTGGTGGCTCGGGGTCGTTCCGGACGAGCGCCGCCGGGGCGTGGGCCACCTGCTCATCGAATCCGCCGCACGTGCCACCCGCGTCGCCGGGGGCACTCACCTGCTCGCCGAGCCCGAGGACGCCCCCGCGGCGCGGGCCTTCTTTCAGGCGCTCGGGTTCCGTGAGCGCGGGTTGCGCGATCTGCTGATCCGTCGCTGACCGGGGCGGCCGGTGATGCACATGGACGGCGTGCGCGTGGTGCATGCGGGCGGCGGGATCGCTCGCTGACCCGGGTGCGCGGGATCCGTGGGCGCGGACTGCGCGACCGCACGGCGGGCGGCTGACCCGAGGGTGATCGCCCGCCCCCGGCGGTCCCGCCATGGGATGGGGCCCGTGCGCTCCGGGTTCCCGGGCCGGGGTATGCTCGCGGCATGGCTCCCCGGCGAACCGTAGGTCGTGGCCCCATCCTCGCCATCCTGGTGGGTACGACGGTCATCGGCGGTGCCGCGTCCGCAGGGCTCCTGACCGCCGCCGGCACCGCCGGGCCCGCCACCGGGCACCGCGAGGTCGGCGCCCCGTCACCGCAACCCCGGGCGATTCCGGCCAGTGAGTCGGGCGCGGTGGTGCCGGGCCAGCCGTTTGCCGACCCGCCGATCATTGAGTCGGGCGCGGGAGAGTTGCGACTTGGGCTCACCGCGAATGCGCTCCCGGTCGCCATCAGCGGCAAGGCGGTGAATGCCCGGGTGTACTCGGCCGCCGCGAACGGGGTGACCTATCCCCCGGCATTCATGCCGCCGGTCATCCGGCTGCGCAGGGGGCAGCGGCTCGTGCTCGACCTGCGCAACGATCTGCCGGAGGCCACCAACATCCACACGCATGGCTTCTTCGTCGCGCCCACCGGCAACCAGGACGACATCTACGAGCTGCTGCTGCCCGGGGGGGCCTCACAGCACGTATACCGGAACACCCGGTTCCTGACGCCCGGCACCTATTGGTACCACCCGCACGTGCACCCGCTGGTGGAACCGCAGGTCCTCGGCGGGCTGTCGGGACTCATCGAGGTTGAGGGCCTGCGCGCGATGCTGCCCGCACCCCTGCGGTCGATCACGGAGCACTACATCGGGATCAAGGACTTCCAGGTGGGGCCGGGCAACACCATCCCCCTGGACAACATCAACTCCGACGCCCCGACCACGCGGACGGTGAACGGTCTGGTGAACCCGGTGCTGTCGATGACGGCGGGCGAGACGCAGCTCTGGCATGTGGGCAACATCGGTGCGGACATCTGGTACCACCTGCAGGCGTCGGGGCTGAAGATGACGGTGCTCGCCGAGGACGCGAACCCGGTGAGGGCGCCCTACGGTGCCGATTCGCTGATGATGCCCCCGGCCCGCAGGTTCGACCTCCTGGTGCAGGCGCCGCGGGCCGGCACCTACGAGGTCATCACCCGCGCGATGAGCACCGGGCCGCAGGGGGACACCTATCCGCGACGCGTGCTGATGACCGTCGCCGTGGCCGGTCGGAACCTGTCAACCCGAATGAGACACCTGTGCGTGGAATTTAGGGAGCAACCACCTCCCTTGCGGGCCGGTTGATCCAGGCAGCGCTCGGCACCGGGGGCGGTGTCGGCACCCGCCGCACGAACCGTTCCGGGTTCGCGGCGTAGGCGGCCTCAAGAACGCGCGCGCGCTCAGCGTGGATGGCCGCGGAGCGGCCATGGTGGACGTCTGAGGGGGTCATC
>SXQZ01000170.1 GCA_005792725.1 Actinomycetota bacterium | reverse complement strand
GCCGCAGTTGCTTCTACACTGCATGGTGGAGGGAAGGACGACAAGGAAGGGCAGCAGTATAGCGCCGCGGCGCCCCTGGCGGGCGCGTCGCCCGCCGGTTTCCTGCTACGTTGTTGTCATCTCACAGCGCCAGCAGGAGGCCCCCTGTCCAGTCCCCTCAAACCCCTGAACCGCCAGGTCGTCGTGATCACCGGCGCCTCGAGCGGCATCGGCCGCGAGACCGCGCTCCACCTGAACGCACAGGGCTACCGGGTGATCGCCACGGTGCGCCGCGATGCCGATGGCGACGCTCTCCGGGAGGCCGCCGGGCACCCCGACCGGATGATCCCGGTTCGGTGCGACGTGACCTCGGACGCCGAGGTCAGCGACCTCGCGGCTGGCGTCGCACGTATCACCGGTGGCCGGCTGGATGCCATGTTCAGCAACGCCGGGATCGCCAACGGCACGGGGGATGTCACCGCGGAGGGGTGCCCGGTGGCGACCCTCGAGCGGTTGGTCGCCGTCAACTACCTTGGCTCGGTACGGGTGATCCAGGCGCTGCTCCCGCAACTGCGCGCGGCCCGCGGCACACTGGTGATCAACAGCGCGCTCATGACCCACACGGTGCTTCCCTACAACGGCGGCTACGCACCGTCGAAGGCAGCGCTCGAGGCGTGGGCCGACCAGTTGAGGCGTGAGATCCGTCCCCACGGCGTGCGCGTGGTGTGCATCCGCGCCGCGGCGATCGCCACGCCGCTCGAGGCCAAGCAGGATTCGGCGGGCGTGCCGTCGGACGGGCCGTACCCCGACCAGCACGCCTTCGTGGAGGGCGGGCTCGTCCTCATGCGCCGGGCGGCGGGCAACGCAGCGGTGCAGCCCGCGCGGGTGGCGGAACTCGTGGAGACGGTGATCGGACCGGGCAGAGCGCCGCTCAAGCCGATCGTGGGGGGCAATGCACGGCCCATCTGGGCGATCGGGGTCCTCCCGCTGCGCATGCAGGACGCCCTGCTCGCACGCGTGGTGCGCCGGATGGTGCGCGCCGCCCAGGGGGAGCCGCCGCCAGTGCGGTGGCCGGCGTCGCGATGATCAGGGCGGCCCGCCGGACCCGCGCGCCGGGGCGGTGCCTCAGGCGGCGACCGACCTCCGCACGCCCGCGATGTCGAGGTCCGCGCCCAGCACCTGGTACCCCCGGCCGAGACGGGCCAGCACCACCATGGCCTCGCCCGACCCGTCGGGGCCCGTGATGAAGCAGTCCACACTCACCTGCCCCGGGCCCGTGACGGCAGGAGGCGGCGATGGGATGTTCACCCTCACCGGGGCCCCGATCATGTCGCGCACGTCACCGTTGTTCATGAGGAACTCCTCCGCCACGGGGCCAGGGCGCGTGTGCCGGCGGCGCTCCGCGAGCCAGAGGCCGACCACGGCCATGATGAAGAGGTAGCCCATGATCCCGGCCGCGATGCCCTCGGCGTTCGCGAGCCCCGTGCGGGCGAGGACCAGCGCCACGATGGCGTAGACGGCGAAGAAGGCGATGCCGAGGATGATGACGGCCCGGCCGAGGCCGCCGGCCAGCAAGCGGCGGACCATCAGTCGCCCCCCGTCCACTGCTCCGCGAGCAGGCCCAGGGTCGTGCGGTAGCGCGCCACCGCCGCCTCGCGGCCGAGCAGCGCGATGCTCTCGTAGATGCCGGTGGAGATCACCTGGCCCGTGATGGCGATGCGCTGGGGCTCGAGGAACTCGCGCGCGGTCAGACCCTGGATGTGCAGCTGGTCCGAGAGGGCGTCCTTGATGGTGTCCAGGGTGAAGTCGGCGAGCACCTCGATGCGGCCGAGCCCGCCGCCGATGCACTGGATCGACTGCCGGATGTCCGCCTCCAGTACGGCGAGGGCCTCGGGTTCGAACCCGAGCGGGCGGAAGAGCCACCCGGCCAGACGGTCGTACTCGGACAGACGGCTGACCTTGCGCTGCACCAGCGGTGCGGTGGAGCGGGCGAGGTCGGGTGCGTCGGGGGCCTTGTCCGCGAAGTAGCCCACCGCGTGCAGGTACGCGAGGAGGGCGTCGGAGAACTCCCCGGCGTCCATCGCGCGCAGGTAGCGCCCACTCATGACCTCCAGCTTCTTGAGGTCGAACACCGCGGGGCTCTTCGACACGCGCGAGACGTCGAACCGCTCGATGAGGTCGTCGAGCGTGAAGGTGGTGGTCTTGTCGTCATACGACCACCCAAGGAGCGCGAGGGCGTTCCGCACCGGCTGCGGCAGGAACCCATCCGCCTCAAGTTCCTCCACCGACGCCGCGCCGTGACGCTTGGACAGGCGCTTCTTGTCGGTGCCCAGGATGAGCGGCACGTGCGCGTACTCGGGCGGCTCACCGCCGAGCCCCCGGATCACCAGCATCTGCTTGGGCGTGTTGCTGAGGTGGTCCTCCCCGCGGATGACCCGCGTGATGCCCATCTCCATGTCGTCCACCGCGGCCGCCAGGTTGTAGGTGGGCGAGCCGTCGGAGCGCGCGACGACGAAGTCCTCGATCTGCGCGTGGTCGAAGGTGACCGTGCCGCGGATCAGGTCCTCGATCACCGTCTCGCCCGGCAGCGGGACCGCGAAGCGCCAGACCGGGGTGCGCCCCTGCGCCTCGAAGGCGGCGATCTCCTCCGCCGTGTGGTCGAGACGCCCCCGCACCACCGGTGCCTGCTTGTTGGCCCGCGCCTCCGCGCGCATGGCGTCGAGCTCCTCGGCGGTCTCCCATGCGGCGTACACGGAGCCCGCCGCCCGGAGGCGATCAATGCAGTCGCGGTAGATGCCGTCGCGCTCACTCTGCCGGAATGGCCCCTCGTCCCAGTCGAGGCCCATCCAGGTGAGCACCCGCAGGATCTCGGCCTCACTCCCCGCCGTGGAGCGCTCGCGGTC
>SXQZ01000169.1 GCA_005792725.1 Actinomycetota bacterium | reverse complement strand
TCCGAGCCCGTGCCGGGCCCCACTCGTCGTGCACCGGCCGGAGGAGGGGCGCCCTCAGTCCCACCCCGACCGGGGTGGAACCCCTCCGAGCCCGTGCCGGGCACCACCCGTCGTGCACCGGCAGGAGGAGGGGCGCCCTCAGTCCCGCCCCGACCGGGGTGGAACCCCTCCGAGCCCGTGCCGCGGATGAGGGGAGGTGATGGCGAGTGGCGTCACGGCACTCGTCGAGCAGATCGAGCGCACCCGCGCCGACCTCGCCGCTGCCCTGTCCGAACCCGACGCCGCGTCCGACCGCACCCGGTACGCCGACCTCACCCGTCGGTTCGCCGGGCTCGAGGAGGCGGCCTCGCTGGCCGCGCGCTGGCGCGATGCCGACGCGCGCGCGACGGAGGCCCGCGAACTGCTCGCCGAAGGTGATGACGACGACATCCGGGCGCTGCTGCGGGAGGCCGACGGCGAGGTCGAGGTGCTGGAACCGCTCATCCGCCATGCGATGGTGGAGCCCGATCCCAATGACGGGCGCGATGTCATCGTCGAGCTCCGGGCGGGGGCCGGCGGCGAGGAGGCGGCGCTGTTCGCCCGGGACCTGCTCGACATCTACGGGCGCTACGCATCGTCGCGCGGATTCCAGGTGGAACTGCTCGATGTGAGCGATGCCGACGCCGGGGGCCTGCGTGAGGCCACGTTCGCCGTGAAGGGCAAGGGCGCCTTCAGCGTGTTCAAGCACGAGGGCGGGGTGCACCGGGTGCAGCGGGTTCCGGCCACCGAGAGTCAGGGTCGCATCCATACCTCGACGGCGACGGTGGCCGTGCTCCCCGAGGCCGAGGAGGTGGACGTCACGATTGATCAGAACGACCTGAAGATCGACGTCTACCGCTCGAGCGGGCCGGGTGGCCAGAGCGTGAACACGACCGACTCGGCGGTGCGCATCACCCATGTACCCACGGGCATCGTGGTGTCGATGCAGGACGAGAAGAGCCAACTGCAGAACAAGGAGCGCGCCATGCGCGTGCTGCGCGCGCGCCTGCTCGAGAAGGCCCAGGCCGAGCAGGAGGCCGCGTTGCGCACCACGCGCCGCGCGCATGTGGGCAGCGGCGACCGCTCCGAGAAGGTCCGCACCTACAACTTCCCGCAGAACCGGGTGACCGACCACCGCATCGGCGTCTCGGTGGCCCTGAAGGAGCAGGTGCTTCAGGGCCATCTCTCGTCGCTCACCGATGCCCTGCAGGCGGAGGAGCGCCGCCTGCTGCTGGAGCAGCAGGCGCTGTCCTGAGGCTGATGCGGGCGCCCCGCCTCCGATGGGCGCCCGACGGAGGCTCCGCGGCAGGTGACCGGGGGGTTCTGGCCCGGGCGGGGCACGCGGCGCCCGGGGGCGGTTCGTGACCATCGGTGAGGTCATCCGCCGGTCCACGGACTGGCTGGCCGGGAAGGGGTCGGACACGCCCCGGCTCGATGCCGAAGTACTCGTGGGCCACGCTCTGGGCTTTGAGCGCATCCGGCTTTACACCGAGGCCGAGCGGCCGCTCACCCCCGAGGAGGTTGCCCAGTGCCGTGCGCTGATTGCGCGGCGCGGAGACCTGGTGCCGGTCGCCCACATCACCGGGCACCGGGCGTTCGGCCGCCTCGATCTGGAGGTCACTCCCGATGTCCTCGTGCCGAGGCCCGACACCGAGGTGGTCGTGGACGTGGTGGTGGAGCTCGCCCCCCCGGGGGCCGCCGTCGTGGATTGGGGCACCGGGTCGGGCGCCATCGCGCTGTCCGTGGCCGACCTGCGGCCCGACGTCACGGTGGCGGGGCTCGAGCGCAGCCCCGCGGCGTTGGCGGTGGCCGTGCGGAACCTCGCGGCCTATCCGGCGCTGGCCGGTCGCGTGCGCCTGCTCGCCAGCGACGGGATGGCCGCGGTCGCCGGCGAGCGATTCGATGTGGTGGTCGCGAACCCGCCGTATCTGGTGCCGGGCGACCTCGACCGGTTCCCCGCGCTGCGCCACGAGCCGGAGCCCGCGCTGGTAGCGGGTCCCCTGGGCACCGAGGACCATCGGCGCGTGGCCGCCGAGGCCGCTGACGTGCTGCGGCCCGGTGGCCTGCTGATACTGGAGGTGGGGGAGGGGCAGGCCGACGCGGTGGACGGCATCCTCGTCGGGGCGGGGTTCGGCGGCATCGCCGTGCGGCCCGACCTCGCGGGCATCCCCCGGGCCGTGTGGGGCCGCATGCCGCCCGAATGACCTCCGGCCTCTCCCGCATCGTGGGTTACCCTTGCGGCGTTCCCCAGCAGCCGAGAGCCGGAGTGCGTGAGTGAGTTTCTTCGATCCCGAGAGCCAGTTGTCCCAGGACGTGTCGGAGGCCGATCCGCTCGTCGCCGCCCTGCTGCGTCGCGAACTCGAGCGGCAGGCCGAGACGCTCGAGATGATCGCGAGCGAGAACTTCACGAGCGTCGCGATCCTGCAGGCGGTGGGGTCGGTGCTCACCAACAAGTACGCCGAGGGGCTCCCGCACAAGCGCTACTACGGGGGCTGCGAGGTGGTGGATGAGGTCGAGGACCTCGCGATCGCCCGCGCGACGGAGGTGTTCGGCTGCGCGCACGTGAACGTGCAGCCCCACTCCGGCAGCACCGCCAACGAGGCGGCCTACAGCGTGCTGGTCACGCCCGGTGACCGCGTGATGGGCATGTCGCTGGCCCACGGCGGCCACCTGACCCACGGGCTCAAGGTCAACTTCTCGGGTCGCATGTATGAGTTCCACGGCTACGGCGTGAGCCCCGACACGCACCGCCTCGAGATGGAGGATGTCCGCCGGCAGGCCCACGAGGTCCAGCCGAAGCTCATCGTCGCGGGCGCCAGTGCGTACCCGCGCACGCTGGATTTCCCGGCGTTCCGTGAGATCGCTGACGAGGTCGGGGCGCGGCTGATGGTGGACATGGCCCACATCGCGGGTCTGGTTGCGGGCGGTGCACACCCCACCCCGGTGGGCATCGCGGATGTCGTGACCTCGACGATGCACAAGACCCTCGGAGGTCCCCGCTCCGGGTTCATCATGTGCGAGGAGGAGTTCGCGAGTGCCATCGACCGGGCCGTGTTCCCCGGCCTGCAGGGCGGTCC
>SXQZ01000168.1 GCA_005792725.1 Actinomycetota bacterium | reverse complement strand
GCGCAACTTCGACGAGGTCCTGCGCGTTATTGACTCGCTGCAACTCACGGCCAACCACAAGGTGGCCACGCCCGCCCAGTGGCAGCAGGGCGGTGACGTGATCATCGCCGGGTCGGTCACCAACGACCAGGCGCGGGAGATCTGGCCCGACGGCTGGGATGAGCCGAGGCCGTACATCCGGATCGTGCCGCAGCCGTCCTGACGGTCGCTGTGGGGGGTGTGATCTGTTTCCCGCCGGCGGCCGCGGGGCGGCTGCGTGCGGCGGGTGACGGCGTGGCTATCCCGCGGGCGCGGGGCTGAGGGTGCGACGCGCGAGCTCGCCCGACCGGTCGAGCTCGCGGAGTGAATCGAACCCGCCGATGGGATCCCCGTCGATGACGATCTGGGGGAAGGTACGCCCGCCGCCGCTGCCGGCCTGCAGCCGGTCGCGGGCCCCATCACTGAACATGCTGATGCGCACCTCGTCATAGGCGATGCCGCGGCGCCTGAGCAGCGCCTTGGCCCCCACGCAGTAGAGGCAGAACGGGGTCGCATAGACCGTGACCTGAGCCATCACATCCCAGCGTAGCGCTGCGGCGCGCTCCCATCGTCCCCGCGGGCACGCGGACCCGCCGCGCCGGGCCGTATCCCGGGCACCCGCTATGGTTTCTGTACTCTCGCTCGCCCCATCGTCTGGAGGAGTCACGTGGCACTGCGTCCCGTCATCCTTGCCTCGGCCGTGATCGCGGCCGGATCCATCGCGGCCCCTGCACTCGCCGCCATCGGGGGCAACCCCGCGACCTGGGGCACCATCGGTATCGCCGCGGAAGGTCCCCTCACCGGCAGTCAGACCTCCAATGGCCGGGACATGCTGCGCGGCGTGATGCTGGCGGTGCGGCAGTACAACGCCGCCGGCGGCTTCCACGGCCGCCCGGTGAACGTGGTACCGGTGGATGACCGGGCCGACCCGGCCCTCGCCACCACGGTGGCCGAGGCGGCCATCGAGGCCGGCGTGGTTGCGGTCGTCGGGCCGTACAACTCCGCCGTGGGCCTCGTCAACCTGCCGACGTACATCACCGCGAAGGTCGTGCCCGTGCAGATGACCTCCACGGATGACACCACGGGCAAGGGCGTGACCGTCCAGCCGAAGAACAGCCAGATCTCGCCGGTTGAGTCCGACTTCATCGCGACGCAGTGGAAGCCGGGGAAGGTGGCGATCCTGGTGGACCCGTCGTCCTACACCCAGAGCATGGCCGACCGGCTGCAGCGCACTCTCGAGGGCACGGGCGTGCTGGTGAGCCAGGTCCCCATCTCCGAGTCCCAGACCACCTTCACCGCGCAGGTCAATCAGGCGCTCACGAACAACCCGGATGTCGTCTACCTGAGCACCTACTACCCGCAGGGTGCCGCCATCGCCCGGGAACTGCTGGCCACGGGGAACCCCGCCCGGTGCTTCGCCGGTCTGGCCAACCAGGACCCGGCGTTCGTCACTGCGGCCGGCATCCCCGCGAGTCGGAACTGCGTGTTCAGCGGCGTGCCGGAGCCCACGCAGATGCCCACGGCCAAGGGCTACGTCACCGCGTACCGGAAGGCGTTCCCCGGCAAGCAGCCCGGTACGTGGGGCGCCTTCACGTACGACTCCGCGCGCATCCTCTTCCGTGCGTGGGAGCGGTCCGGCACCGCCTTCAACTACGCGAAGGTGCTTGCCCATCTCAAGAAGACCACGAACTTCATGGGTGCCACCGGCAAGATCACGATCAACCGGGCGGGCAACCGCCCGAACGTTCCGGTGAGCATCCTCACGGTCAACGCCGCCGGGAAGTTCACCGTCGTCTACACCAACCGCAAGAACAAGTAGGGGACGGGTCGTGCCTGCGGCGGACGACTCGCGCGCCGCGCGCCATGAGCGCGGCGCGCAGGGGGTGAAGGAGGTCCTGGGCCCGAGGGCCGAGGACTCGCTCGCCACCCTCGGTGAACTCGGTGACCGCATCATCGAGACGATTTACGGGGACATCTACCAGCGCCCGGGGCTCACGCTGAAGGAGCGCCAGATTGCCACCCTCTGCATGCTCATGGCCATGGGCGGCAAGGACCGCCAGGTCAAGGTGCACATGCGCGCGGGCCTGCGCGTGGGCATCACCGAGGATGAGCTTCGCGAACTCGTCATCCAGCTCGCCGCCTACGCGGGCTTCCCGGCGGCCATCAATGCCCAGGCCCAGCTGAACGAGGTGCTGGCGGAGGAGGCCGCCTGAGGTCGTTTGGCCCCTCCCCGGCGGGGCGGGGAGGGGGACGCGCGGTCCCTCGGCGATCGGCCCCCGGGCGGTGCGGACGCTGCCGTGGCGCGCGTGTGTGAGGGGCAACGCGGATTGCACGGTGAGCCGGGGGCGGGGACGACAATGCCCGGCCGATGGCCCGTCGCGTCCTCACCCACGTGCTCGCCGCCGTGGCGCTCCTCGTGCTGCCGGCATCGCTCGATGCCGCGCGCGATGTCACCTCGCTGACGCAGCGGGTGGATGCCGTGGAGCAGCGGGCGGCGCGCCTCGATGCGGCGGCGGGCGAGGCGGCCGTGCGGCACAACGCGGCGATGGACCGCCTGGATGTCTCGCGGGACGAGGCCATCCGCACGCGCCGCGAACTCGCTCGCACGCACGGTCAACTCGTCGTCGCGCGCGAGACGCTGTCCGACCGGGTCGTGGCCCTGTATCGCAGGCCCGACCCGGACCTCCTGACCCTGATCGCATCGAGCGGATCGCTCACTGATCTCGTCAGCCGCACCGAGGCCCTGCAGGGCGCCGCCGGGGATGACGCCGATCTCATCCAGCGGGTGCGCGAGCGCCGCGTGG
>SXQZ01000167.1 GCA_005792725.1 Actinomycetota bacterium | reverse complement strand
GGTCGTCGTCCAGCCCACTGCCCAGCACGGGCATGATGTCCACCTGGCACGGGAGGCGGCCGCCGGTCAGGCGCCAGGCACCGAAATCCCGCGAGAGCCGGAACCGCGCGGCGCCGTGCGCGCGCGCCAGCGCCCGGGCCTCCGCCTCGGGATCCCCCGTGGTGACCACGTCGAGGTCGGCCACGGGCAGACCGAGCAGCGCATCGCGCAACCCGCCCCCCACCACCCAGGCGGGGGCGGTCAGGGGTGCGAGGGGCGCCGTAAGCGCCCGGGCGTCCAGGCCCGCGCTCACCCCTCGTGCACCCGCGCCACGCGCGGGCTCACGGCGCACGTGACCTCGTACGGGATGGAGCCACGGCGCCGGGCGATCTCCTCGGCGGTGATGCGTTCGTCGCCCTGGCGTCCGATGATCACCACCTCCTCCCCGCCCCACTCCGCGGCCCCGGGCCCGAGGTCAACGGCGATGAGGTCCATCGAGACGGCACCGACCACCGGTACGCGGCGGCCCCCCACCAGCACCTCATCGTTGTTCGACAGGTCACGCGCGAACCCATCCGCATAGCCCACCGGGATGATGCCGACCGCGGTACCCCGCGCGGCCCGCCACATGCGCCCGTACCCCGCACTCATGCGCGAGGTGAAGGGCTTCACCTGGGCAAGGTGCGACACCCATCGCATCACCGGCACGAGGTCATCGTCCGACGGGTCACCACCGAACGGTGAGCAGCCGTACACGGCGATGCCGCAGCGCACCATGTCGAACGCCGCATCGGGGTCACGCAGCACGGCCGCACTGTTGGCCGCGTGCATCCGGACACCGGGGAAGCGGTCACGGAATGCCGGGACCAGCTGCCGGAAGCGCACCAGTTGCTCCCTCATGAACCCGGCCTCGGGCCCCTCCCGCTCGTCGGCCGTGGCGAAGTGGGTCATCAGGCCCACCACATCGCACCCCGCGGCCGCGGCGGCCTCGGCCAGGGCCATCGCACCGTCCGGGGGCACGCCGAGCCGGCCCATCCCGGTGTCCACCTCCACATGCACGCGGGCGGGCCGGCCGCCGGAGGCCCCCGCCATGCCATGGACACCCGCCGGGTCGCCCACGACCACCTCGCACCCCGCCGCGAGGGCCCTCGCGAACCCGCCCCCCGTGAGCGGACTCATGACGAGGATGGATGCCGTCACGCCGCCCAGCCGCAACTCCTCGGCCTCCTCCACGCTCGCCACGGCCAGGCTGCCGGCACCGCCCTCGAGGGCCGCGTGTGCGCACGCGACGGCCCCGTGGCCATACGCGTTGGCCTTGACCACGGCCATCATCTCCGCACCGGCGGCGGCCCGTACGAGGCGGGACACGTTGTGCCGCAGCGCCGCGAGGTCGATGACGGCCGTGGACCGGGCGTCACTCATCGGCCTGATCCCACGGCGAGCGCGTTCGGCAGCGCCTCGACGATGTCGCCGGCGATGGTGCCATCACCCATGCCCGCCAGCACGCCCGCGCGTGCGTGGAGCACGGCACCGCAGATCGCGGCGTCCCGGGGCCCGACCCCGCGCGCGACCAGGGCCGTGATGACCCCGGTGAGCACGTCGCCCGAGCCCGCAGTGGCGAGCGCCGGGGTGCCTCCCTCGATGATGACGGGGTCCGCGTCCGGTGCGCAGATGATCGTGCCGGGGCCCTTGAGCAGGGCCACTGCGCCCGATCGATCGGCCAGCGCGCGTGCCGCATCGAACCGCGCGGCCTCCACGTCGCGGCGCCCGGTAGCGAGGAGGCGCGCGGCCTCGCCCGCGTGGGGCGTGATGATGGTCGGGCCGGGGCGCTCCCGGAGCGACACGAGGTCGTCGCCCAGGTGCCACAGGCCGTCGGCATCCAGTACGACGGGCAGGGCGATGCCGGCGAGCAGCGCCCGCACCAGAACGGTGGTTGCGTCTGCACGCCCGAGCCCCGGACCGATCGCCACCGCCGTGACGCGCCCCGCCTGACGCATCACCTCGTCGAGGTCGAGCGGGTTCACCATGACCTCGGGCGTGCCGACGGCCACCTCGGTGCGCACGGACCCCGGTACGCAGGCCACGACGACGCCGGCGCCCGAGCGCAGGGCCGCACGGGTGGACAGGCGTACGGCGCCACTCATGCCGGGTGCCCCGCCCACCACCAGCGCTCCGCCCGCCCCGTACTTGTCATCGTCGGCGCCCTTGGACGGAATGGTGCTGATCACGCCCTCGGTGGCCAGCCACGCGACCGGCGGCGGAAGCAGCCGTCCGGGGATGCCGATGTCGGCGACCACCACACGCCCCGCCAGGCCGCGTCCCGGGGCGATGTGCAGGCCCACCTTGTCGGCCGCAAACGTGACGGTCACCTCGGCGCGCACCGCGGGGCCCGGGGCCGCGCCCGTGCCGGCGTCCACGCCCGTCGGGATGTCGAGCGCCGCGACCGGGGCACCCGAGCCGCGCACCGCGGAGACCACATCGGCCATCGCACCGCGCGGCGCGCCCTCGGTGCCGGTGCCGAGGAGGGCGTCAATGATCACGCGGCCGCCCGCCCGGAGGGCCGGAAGGTCGACGTCGTCCACGACGATCCCGCTCGCGGCGGCGCGGGCCGTCATGAGCGCACCCTCCGGTGACCCGGGGGGCCGCGCCCCGGGCGCCTGCACCTGCACGTCCCAGCCCGCCTCGGCGAGGAGCCGCGCAACGACCATGCCATCGCCCCCGTTGCGGCCCGGACCCACCAGCACCGTTGCCGCCGACCCCGGTGCGAATGACGCGAGCACCTCGCGGGCGGCGATCACGCCGGCGGCCTCCATCAGCACCTCGCCCGGGCTTCCTGCGGCGATCGCGCGCGCGTCCGCCTCACGCACGGCGGCGGCGTCATAGAGCGGGCGCATTCCGGACAGGGGCAGCACGCCCATATCCTATTGACGGGGCGAGGTGCCCCGTACGATCGCCACCGCTGCGGCCATGCCGCGCGAGTGCGTGAGCGACAGCAGGACCTCGACCACGCCCATGTCGCGCGCGCGGCTCAGGCACCCGCCGGTCAGGATCGCCGTGGGCGCGGCCCGTTCGCGTACCACCTCGGCCTCGTGCCAGCGCGTCATGCCGATTCCGAGCGCCTTGCCGATGGCCTCCTTCGCCGCGAACCGCACCGCGAAGTGCTGCGCCGGGTACGCACGCGACGAGCAGTAGTCCGCCTCGGCCGGGGTGAAGCATCGCTGCGCAAACCGCGGATACCGCTCCAGGGCCCGCTCGATGCGATCGATCTCGATGAGGTCGATGCCAATGCCCATGATGCCAGTACCCGTCGGGCGGGTCATTCCACCGTGACCGTCTTCGCCAAGTTGCGGGGCTGATCCACGTTGAGACCCCGGGCCCGGGCGACCGCATAGGCGAACAGCTGCAGCGGCACCACAGCGAGCACCGACGCGAGCAGGGGCGGTGTGCGCGGGATGAACATGATGGCGTCCGCGTGCGCGGCGATCTCCTCGTTCCCGGACGTCGCGACCGCGATGACCCGGGCCCCGCGGGCCCGCACCTCCTGAATGTTCGAGACGACCTTGTCGAACACATGGCCGTCGGTGGCCACCACCACCACCGGCGACCCGTCCTCGAGCAGCGCAATGGGACCGTGCTTCATCTCGCCGGCCGGATAGGCCTCGGTGGGGACGTACGAGATCTCCTTGAGCTTCAGTGCCCCCTCATACGCGACCGGCATTCCCACGTGCCGGCCCAGGTAGAGGAAGAACGGGCGGTCGGCGTACTGCCGGCCGACCTCCATGGCATGCGCGGCCGCGGGCGACCCGAGGTACTCCTGCACCAGATCGGGGATGCGCGTGAGCTCATCCCCGAGGTCACCGGCGCCGGCGGCCGACAGGACGTGGCGCGCACGCCCGAGCTTGAGGGCGAGCAGGGCCAGCGCCACGACCTGGGCGCTGTGGGTCTTGGTCGCGGCCACCCCGATCTCGAGCCCCGCACGGGTGTAGAGCACACCGTCGGCATCCCGCACGGCCTGAGACCCCATGATGTTGGTGAGCGCCACCACATGAGCACCGCGCTCACGGGCCACGCGCATGGCGGCCAGGGTATCCGCGGTCTCGCCGCTCTGGGTGATGCCGATCACCAGGTCACCGGGACCCGCAAGGCACGTGCGGTACCGGTACTCGCTGGCGACCTCGACGTGCACGGGAACCCGGGCCCAGTCCTCGAGGAGGTACCGCCCCACCAGGCCGGCATGGAACGACGTGCCGCAGGCGACGATGTGCACGCGCTCGACGCGCGCGAGCGCCGCGTCATCGAGGCCCAGCCCCGGCAGGTCCACCTCGCCCTCCGGGCGCAGCCGATCGCCGATCGTGTCGCGCAGTGCCGCGGGCTGCTCGTGGATCTCCTTGAGCATGAACGTCTCGAATCCGCCCTTCTCGGCGGCGTCCTCATCCCAGTCCACGCGCGCGGGCGTGCGCGTCACCACGCCATCGGCGTCGTGGATCACCACCGCGTCGGCCTCGACGACGACGATCTCGCCCGACTCCACGAGGATGGCATCACGGGTCTCGGGGAGGAATGCCGGAATCGCCGACGCGACGAAGTGCTCACCCTTCCCCACGCCCACCACCAACGGCGTCTCCTGCCGATACGCCACGAGGCGCCCGGGCTCATCCGCACTGGCGGCCACAATCGTGAAGTGGCCCTCGAGCAGCGCCACGGTGTCACGCATCGCCTGCAGGAGGTCGCCGCCGTAGTGACGGCTGATCAGGTGCGGGATGACCTCGGCGTCGGTCTCGCTGCGGAATACCACGCCCGCGTCCTGCAGTTCGGCGCGCAGGCGCGCGTAGTTCTCGACGATGCCGTTCATCACGACGGTGATGCGGCCGTGCGTGTCGGAGTGCGGGTGCGCATTGGCCTCGGTGACGCGACCGTGCGTGGCCCAGCGGGTGTGGCCCATGCCCGTGGTGGCCGGCAGGGCCTCGGCATGCGCGGCGCGCGCGGCCTTGCGCAACTCGGCGAGGTTGCCCACGGCCCGGACCGTCCTCATCCCCTCGCCATCGAGCAGGACCATGCCGGCCGAGTCGTAGCCGCGGTATTCCAGGCGTTCGAGCCCTGCGAGGATCAGTTCCTCGCAGGGGCGCCTGCCCACGTATCCGATGATGCCGCACATCTCAGTGGCCTCCCCCGGCCGGCCCCAGCGCGCGGGCCGCGGCGTCCGCGATCTCGGCGGCGATCTTCGCGCACTGGTCGGACGTCGGCGCCTCCACCATCACGCGCACCAGGGGCTCGGTGCCCGAGGCGCGCAGAACGATGCGGCCATCCTCCCCCAGCGCGGCCTCGTGCGCCCGTACCAGGGCCCAGGCCTCCTCGGCGCCGGCCAGATCGGACTTCCGCTCCACGCGGACGCTTTCGAGGTGCTGCGGCATGCGCGTCATCACCGATGCGGCATCCGCCAGAGTGAGGCCCTGTGCGGTCAGGGCGGCCAGCAGCATGAGTCCGCCGGCCAGGCCGTCCCCGGTGGGACCCGAGGCGAGGTTGATGAGGTGCCCGCTCTGCTCACCGCCAAGCACGAGCCCATGGGTGCGCATCTCGGCCAGCACGTAGCGATCGCCCACGTCCGTCCAGCGCACCGCGATGCCGTGCTCGGCCATCGCCCGCCGGAACCCCAGGTTGGTCATCGTGGTGGTGACCACCGCGGAGCCGGGCAGGTCGCCGCGCCCCGCCAGCCAGATGGCGAGGATCGCGAGGATCTGGTCGCCGTCCACCACGGCGCCCGAGCCATCCACGGCCAGCACCCGGTCACCGTCGCCGTCGAACGCAAGCCCCAGCACCGCGCCCTGCTCCACCACGGCGGCCTGCACCGCCGCCAGGTCGGTGGACCCGCAGCCGACGTTGATGTTCACCCCATCCGGGTCGGCGCCGAGCACCACCACGTCGGCCCCCAGCATCGCCAGTACATCCGGGGCCGTGGTCACCGTGGCGCCGTTGGCGCAGTCCACGACGATGCGCACCCCCGACAGATCAAGGCCGAGGCGCTGCACGAGCCGCTCGCGATAGACCGCAAGGGCGCCGTCCCCGCGGGTGATTGCGCCCACGCCGCCGCCCGTGGGGCGCTGCCCGCCGGGGGTGTGGATCAGTGCCTCAAGCGCCGCCTCGGCCTCGTCGGGCAACTTGAAGCCGTCGGCCCCGAACACCTTGATGCCGTTGTCGGGGAACGGGTTGTGCGACGCACTGATGACCACGCCGTTCGTGAACACACCGTCGTGGGCCACCAGTTCGGCGACGGCCGGCGTGGGCATCACGCCCCCCAGCACCACATCGGTGCCCGTCGAGGCGATGCCGGCGGCCAGCGCCGCCTCGAGCATCGGCCCGCTCCGCCGGGTGTCCCGCCCCACCAGCACGGTGCCGGTGCCCCCGGATGCCTGCCCCAAAGCGCGCCCGATGGCCATGGCCAACTCGGGCGTGAGGTCGGCGGTCGCGACGCCGCGGACGCCGTCCGTCCCGAAGAGGTTCCGGGGCGGGGGCGCCTGGCCGCTCAGCGCTTCGAGAACTGCGGACGCTTGCGGGCGCCCTTGAGGCCCGCCTTCTTGCGCTCCTTCTCACGCGCGTCACGCGTGAGGAACCCCTCGCGCTTAAGCTCGGGCCGCAGGTTCTCATCCATCTCGACGAGGGCCCGGGCCACGGCGTGGCGGAGTGCCCCTGCCTGCCCGGAGATGCCACCGCCGTCAAGGCGCGCCTTCACGTTGAACTGCCCCTCGACGCCGGCGACCACCAGCGGTGAGCGCGCCTCGGTGACGAGGACCTTGCGGCCGAAGAAGGCGTCAATCGGGCGCCCGTTGCAGGTGATGGTGCCGTCCCCGGGCTCCAGGATGATACGGGCGACCGAGGTCTTCCGCTTGCCGGTGGCCTGGATGCGGACCTGGGCGGTGCTCATGCGATGACCTTCCTCTCGAGCCGGAGCGGCTCGGGCGACTGCGCCTCATGCGGGTGATCGGGGCCGGCGTAGACCTTCATCTTCAGCAGCTGCGCGCGGCCCAGCGAGTTCTTGGGGAGCATCCCACGGACGGCCATGCGGATGACCTCCTCGGGGCGGCGGTCCAACTGCTCGCGCAGGGTGCGCTTGCGGATGCCGCCCGGGTATCCCGAGTGACGCCAGTACAACTTGTCGTCCATCTTTTGGCCGGTGACCGCAATCTTCCCGGCATTCACCACGACCACGAAGTCCCCGCAGTCGGCGTGCGGCGTGTAGAACGGCGACCGCTTCCCACGGAGCGTCTCGGCGATGGTGGCGGCGAGGCGCCCGAGGTTCTGGCCCTCGGCGTCGACGACGTACCAGCGGCGGTCAACCTCGCCGGGCTTGGGGCTCCTCGTCGACTTGGTCGGGTATGCGGTCGGCACGGTCCTCCGATGCGTGGGCAGGCGGCAGCGGCACCGCCCGTGAACGACGGCGAATCGTAGGGAAGCCCCGCCGCGGCCGCAACCGGCCTCGGCGCGACGGCCCGGATACGACCCGTGCGACGCCCGTGGCACAGCCTTACACTGTCTGGTACCCTGCGTACGCCACCAATCACCACTGAGCGAACACACGTCCGCACCTCATCGGAGACCCGAATGAGAGAGTCCCGCTTCACGATCTGCCGCTGTGCGGCGGTTGCCGCCCACGGTCGGCGCTGCCTGCAGACGCCATACCTGACGAGCCCCTTCTGCTGGCACCACACCGCCCGGGCCGACCGCGAGGACCTGCGACGTGAGTCGCTGCGCGGCGGCGACCACTCGAAGGTGCTGGCCGACCGCATCCTGAGGTCCGACCTCACCCGTGAGCAACTCGAGCGGATCGAGCGCGCGGTCGAGGCCGAGGTGGCACCGCGCGCGTAGTCGCCGGCCCGGTGTCCTGAGGGGCGGGCCTGCTCCCGCTCCCGGGGCCTCGGGCGGCTGGCCCGGTACCCCGGCCGCCTCCCCTGGAGGGCGGACCGGCTCCCGCGTAATGCTCGGCGACCATCGTGTGTCCTGACCGCCCGGATCCCCTTGGGGGGGCGGACCTGCTCCCACTGCTCATCCGCACAGCACTCGGTCAGCGTGCCCGCCCGGATCCCCGGAGGGGCGAACCTACTCCCACTCGATCGTGCCGGGGGGCTTCGACGTGACGTCGAGCACCACCCGGTTGACACCCGGGACCTCGTTTTTGATGCGGCTCGATATCCGCTCGATGAGGTCGTAGGGCAGGCGCGCCCAGGCGGCGGTCATCGCGTCGTCCGAGGTGACCGCGCGGATGACGATCGGGTATGCGTAGGTGCGGCTGTCGCCTTGGACGCCCACCGAGCGGATCGCCGGCAGCACGGCGAACGACTGCCATAGGTCGCGGTAGAGCCCGGCCAGGCGGATCTCCTCCTGGAGCACGAAGTCGGCGCGGCGCAGGATCTCCAGACGCTCGGCCGTGACCTCGCCAATGATGCGGATGGCGAGCCCGGGACCGGGGAAAGGCTGGCGCCACACCATCCGCTCGGGCAGCCCGAGCTCCTCCCCCACCAGGCGCACCTCATCCTTGAACAACTGGCGCAGCGGCTCGACCAGTTCCATCTCCATGTCGTCGGGCAGGCCCC
>SXQZ01000166.1 GCA_005792725.1 Actinomycetota bacterium | reverse complement strand
GGTCGGGCAGTGGGTCGGGCAGTGGGTCGGGCAGTGGGTCGGGCAGTGGGTCGGGCAGTGGGTCGGGCAGTGGGTCGGGCAGTGGGTCGGGCAGTGGGTCGGGCAGTGGGTCGGGCAGTGGGTCGGGCAGTGGGTCCAGCAGTGGGTCGGGCAACCGTCCGGCCGCAAGCGGGACCACCGGGTCCGGCAGTGGGTCGGGCAGTGGGTCCGGGGCCCGGGTGGGCGGGGGTGGCGGCACGTCCACGGCACCCACACCGACCGGGGCCGTGCCCCGCACCATGCCGACATCCGGCCTGGCCGCCGGCAGGCGGGGGCCCGCCGACGTCAGGTACTTCGTGGACCTCGGCGATCTGCGGAGCGCATCCGCGCACCTCTCGACGATGCCCACCCTCCTCGCCCGCATCGCGGGTGGCTCGCTCGGCACCATCACGTTGCGGCCGCTGATGACCGGACGCGACGCCAACAGCACTGAGGCGGCGTGCGCACTGGTCGCGGCATCCCAGCAGAACCGGGCCTGGGTGGTGGCACACTCCCTCGCCACCGCCCGCACCACGATTGACGGCGACTGGCTGGGGGTGGGAACCCTGCGCAGTATCGGACGTCACATCGCGGGCCTGTCCGTCGCGCGGTTCGTGAGCAGCGCAACCGGACGTGCCTGCTACCGGCAGCTCACCGCAATCCGCGCGGAGGCCCGGGCCGCGCACGTGGGCTCATCGCCCGCATACGTCGTGAAGGGTGCGCGCGGCACCCGGGTGGTCATGTCGCCGGCGTCTGCAGATGCCGTGATCGCGGCAATCACGGCCGTCGGCTGATCCCCCGCCTCCAGTAGCCTCCCATCAATGCCCACGTCACTCGTCACCGGCGGAGCCGGCTTCCTCGGCTCGCACCTCTGTGATCGCCTGCTGGCCGACGGCCACCGGGTCATCTGCGTCGACAACCTCGACACCGGAACCCTGGAGAACATCGAGCACATCCGGTCGCGCAACTTCGTATTCCTCCAGCACGACATCACGCGCCACCTGGACCTCGGGGAGGCCGTCGACGAGGTGTTCCACCTGGCATCCCCCGCCAGCCCAATCGACTACCTGCGCCTGCCGCTCCACACGCTCAAGGTGGGGGCCTACGGCACGCACAACGCCCTGGGGCTGGCAAAGCAGCACCGCGCGCGCTTCCTGCTGGCCTCCACAAGCGAGGTCTACGGTGACCCGAAGGTCCACCCCCAACCCGAGGACTACTGGGGGCACGTGAACCCCATCGGGCCGCGAGGGGTATACGACGAGGCCAAGCGCTACGCCGAGGCGCTCACCATGGCGTATCACCGGCAGCAGGGCGTCGATACGCACATCGTGCGCATCTTCAACACCTACGGGCCGCGCATGCGGCCCCGCGATGGCCGCGCGATCCCCACCTTTCTGCGCCAGGCCGCCGAGGGCGCGCCCCTCACGGTATTCGGCGACGGCAGCCAGACGCGGTCGTTCTGCTTCGTCACCGACCTCATCGAGGGCCTCGTGCGCCTGATCCGCAGCGACGAGCACGACCCGGTGAACATCGGCAACCCCGAGGAGTACACCATCCTCCAGTTGGCCGAAGCAGTGCTGGCCGCCACGGGATCGCCATCCGCGATCGTCTACGAGGCGCTGCCGCAGGACGACCCTGTCACCCGCCAGCCCGATATCGCCCGCGCGCGCGGCATCCTGGGCTGGGAGCCCACCGTCGCACTGGACGACGGGCTGCAGATGACGATCCGTGGCACCGTGGGCGTCGGCGCCGCGCCTGCCTAGCCCGGCGATGCCCGGGCCGGCGGTGAGGGCCCGCGGGCTGCGCAAGGCCTATGGATCGCGCCTCGCGGTGGACGGCATCGATCTCGACGTGCGGCGTGGGGAGTGCTTTGGCTTCCTCGGGCCGAACGGGGCGGGGAAGACCACGACGATGCGCATGCTCTCGTGCTTGTCGGCGCGCGACGGAGGCGAGCTGTCCGTGCTCGGCATAGACCCCGATCTGGCGCCGCGCGCGCTCAAGGCCCGGCTGGGCGTCGTGCCCCAGGAGGTCAACCTCGACCTCGAGCTCACGGTGCTCGAGAACATGCTCGTGTACGCCCGGTACTTCGGCATGCGTGGCAGCGGGGCCCGGAACCGCGCCGTGGACCTCCTGCGCTTCATGGATCTGCACGAGCGGGCCGGAGAGGCCGTGGCACACCTGTCGGGCGGAATGCAGCGGCGCCTGCAGGTCGCCCGGGCGCTCGTCAACGAACCCGAGGTGATCCTGCTCGACGAGCCGACCACGGGCCTGGACCCACAGGCCCGGCGCCTGGTGTGGGAGCGATTGCGCGACCTCCGCGCCGGCGGCACCTCGGTGATCATCACCACTCACTACATGGACGAAGCCGAGCGCCTCTGCGACCGCCTCGTCGTGCTCGATCACGGCGTGGTGGTTCGGGAGGGCCCGCCGGCGTCGCTCGTGCGCGACGAGGTCGGCGCCGAGACGATCGAGATGCGCGTGGCCCCTGCCGACGCGCATGCCCTGGCTCGTGCCATGGGGCCACGGCACCTCGTGGAGGGCGACGTGGTCATGGCATTCGGCGACAGCGCCCATGACATGCGGGGGCGGGCAGAGGCCACGGGCATTGCCTGGCAGATGGTGGCCGAGCGCCGGGCGACCCTGGAGGACCTCTTCCTCCTCCTCACGGGCCACTCTCTTCGGGAGGGCTCGCCCGGCGGCGACTGACGGGGGGCCGGCCACGGATGGACGCCGCACGGGTGGCACCATCCGTACGGCGGGGCGGACTACGCGGGCGTCTCCGTCGCCTCCGCCGGGGCGCCCTCATGCGCCCATGGCGCGGGGCGCCCGAACACGCTGGCAAGCCAGATGCCGACCGCGTAGAGGACGAGTTGCGGGACCATCAGCAAGAGCATGCTCACGGGGTCACCTCCGGGCAGGACTGCCGCGATCGCCGCGATGACCACGACCGCGATCCGCCAGCCCCGGCGGAACTGGTCGGCGGTCACCAGGCCCAGCCTGGCGAGCACCAGCATCGCGATCGGCACCTCGAACACCAGCCCGCCCGCGAACATGATCGTGAGGGCGAAGGAGAAGTACTCGTTGGCGCGCAGAGCGATGGTGAAGTCGTCACCGGCGAACCCGAGCAGCCACTGCAGGGCCACGGGCAGGACAAGGAAGTACACGAATGCCACCCCACCGATGAACAGCATCGACACGCCGCCCACGACCAGCAGCATCTTCCGCCGGGTCTGCTCGCCGATGGCCGGCACCACGTATGCGTACAACTGGTACAGCAGCACGGGCAGCGTCACGAGCACCGCGGCGCCGAACACCACCTTCAGGATCACCAGGAACGGCTCGGTCGGGGAGAGCGCCAGCAGGCTCCGGTACTCGGGCGCCAGAGGGTCCAGGAGGATGTCAAGCAGCCACTCGTTGAACACATAGAGCACCGCGGAGGCGGTGGCCAGCGTGAGGACCGAGATGAACAGGCGTGTGCGCAGTTCGGTCAGGTGTTCGACGACGCTCAGCTTGTCGTCGGGGTCGGCGCGGCTGACGCCGAGCCACCCGAACAGGCGCCCCATGGTGCTACCCCGTCGCCGGGGGGTGGCGCTCCGCGGGCGGGGCGTCCCCGCTGACCACGATGCCCTCGAGGACGTCCGCGGATGCCGTCGGGTGCTCCGGGGCCCCGGCCGTCGCCGTGGTGACACCCGCGGCCTGCGCCGCGGGTGTGGGCGGCGGCGCGAGATCGTCGTGGTGGTCACCGGTCAAGGTGTCCTTGAAGTCACGAATGCCCCTGCCGACCGCGCGACTGAACGCGGGCAGCTTCGCGGGGCCGAGCACCAGTACGGCGATGACGAGCACGATGATGATCTGGATCGGGGAGATGTCGAACATCCGGGGTGGAAGGCTAGACCCCGGCGGGGTCGCCGACCAGCCACCGGGAGCCTTGGGATAGGGTTTCGCCCATGCCGACTGACCCCATTCCATCCACCGAGGACGTCGTGATCCGCCAGATGCGCGATCAGATCATCGACAACGACCTCGCGCTCATGCAGTCCATCAACCGCCGACTCACCCTCGTCACGCGCCTGCGCGCCTACAAGGAGGACCGCGGCCTGGAGTTCGTGGACCCGTCGCGCGAGGAGTGGATGCACCGGTACCTGCAGGGCGCCAATAGGGGCCCGCTCTCGGACGCGGGGCTCACCGAGATCTACGGGCACGTTCTCGACCTCACCAAGCGCGAGACCGCAGGCTGACCCCCTGACCGAGGGCGGGAGGTGGAACTCGCCGGATCCGGGGGGTTCGAGGGTCCCGGGGGCCGGGGTGCAGTAGGCCGATCACGGCGGGGGCCCGACGGGCGCCGCCAGCCGGGGTGCCGGGGGTCGGTCGCGGTGGGGTCCCGGGGGGCCAGGGGATCACCGGGCGGGACCACGTGCCGGGAGGACAACCTCCGGCTTAGTCGGCGAAGTCCTCCGGGGTCACCTGGTCGAGGAACTCCTTGAACTTCTCGACCATGTCCTCGGCGTCCTCGGGCTCGTGCTCGAACTCGATGGCGTTCTCATCCAGCAGATCGTCGTTCGCGAAGATGGGCGCGCCGGTGCGGACCGCCACGGCGATCGCGTCGCTCGGGCGGGCGTCCACCTCGACATCGGGGCCGGTCGTCGTCAGGCGGATGAGGGCGTGGAAGGTGTTGTCGCGCACCTCCGTGACGGTGACGCGTGCCACCTCGGCCCTCAGCCCCTCGATCACCTCGGTCATGAGGTCGTGGGTCATGGGCCGAGGCGACTCCGTGCCCTGCAGCCGCATCAGGATCGCCGACGCCTCGGCATGGCCGATCCAGATCGGGAGGAACCGGTTGCCGTCCACGGTCTTCAGCAGCACGATGGGTTGCTTGCCGACCATGTCGAAGCTGACCCCGTAGATGACCATCTCCTGCATGGCCGGATCATAGACCCGGGCGCGTGGCCACTCCGGTGCTAGGGTCCCGCGCCGCGGGCGATTAGCTCAGGTGGTTAGAGCGCATCCCTGATAAGGATGAGGTCCCAGGTTCGAGTCCTGGATCGCCCATTCAACCGCCCCCCGCACCCCGTGGCGCATCGAGCCGGTCGATGGCCGAGGCGAGTGCCGACTCGTCGTCGAAGACGATCTCCACGACCACGCGGCCCTTGGCGGCGGACCGCACCCGAACGGGCGCCTCGAATGCCCCGGCGAAGGCGTCGATGGCCTCGTCCGCGATGCCGGGGGCAGGGCGGGACTGGCGACGCGGCGGGGTGTCTGCACCCGCCTCCGCGCGGGCAAGGGCCTCGGTGGCGCGCACCGACAATCCCTGCGCCGCTGCGGCGGTGGCGACGGCCCGCCGGCGCTTCGCACCGTCGGCCATGAGGATGGCCCGGCCGTGCCCCTCGCTGAGCGTCCCGGCCACGAGCAGGTCCTGCACATCGTCGGGCAACTCGAGGAGGCGTATCAGGTTGGCGACGGCCGACCGGCTGCGGCCCACACTCCGGGCGACGTCCGCCTGGGACTGCCCGAAGTCCTCCACCAGGGCCGCCAGGGCGCGGGCGGCCTCGATGGGGTTGAGGTCCTCGCGCACGAGGTTCTCGACGAGGCCTACCTCGAGGCGCTCCCTGTCATCCGCATCACGCACCATGGCGGGCACGACCTCGAGGCCGGCGGCCTGCGCGGCGCGCCACCGGCGCTCGCCTGCAATCAACTCGTAGTCACCGGCGGCGATCTCCCGCACGACGACCGGTTGGATGAGCCCTGTCGTCGCGATGCTCTCGGCGAGCGCGGCCAGGGCGTCCGGATCGATGGTCCGTCGTGGTTGGCGCGCATTCGCCCGGATCCGGGCCACGTCCAGCATGCGGAGCGGTCCGTCCGGCACGGTCAGGGCCACCGGGACGGCAACCACCGGGGCATCACCCAGCAGCGTGGCCAGCCCCCGGCCCAGTTTGGCGGTGCTCTTCTTCTCACCCACGGCGCGCGACCTCCCTGGCGACATCGAAGTAGGCATCCGCCGCCGCGCAGTGCGGGTCGTAGCGGATGACGGGCTCGCCGAATGACGGCGACTCGGTGACGCGCACGTTTCTCGGCACCACGGTGTCGAAAACGAGGCCCGCGAAGTGCGTGCGCACCTCGCCGATGACCTCGCCACTGATGCGCGTGCGCGGATCGTGCATGGTCATGACCAGCCCGCTTACCACCAGGCCGGGGTTGAGCCGGGCCCGCACCTCGCCGATCGTCTCCATCAGCCGTGACAGACCCTCGAGGGCGTAGTACTCACACTGCACCGGCACGATCAGGCGGTCCGCCGCCACCAGCGCGTTGATCGTGACGAGGTCGAGTGACGGGGGGCAGTCCACGAAAACGTATGCGTACTCCCCTGCCGCGCCTGCCAGCGCGGCCTTCATCACCCCCTCACGGCCAACCCGCCCTACTAATTCCACCATTGCGCCTGCGAGATCGGCATTCGCCGGCACCAGATCGAGGCCGGGGACCACCGTCGGCATGCGGGCAGCGCTCACCTGCACTCCGTCCAGCAGCACCTCCGCCATCGTGAGCGCCCCGGCGGGCGGGCGGCCCCCCCCCAGCACGCCACTCGTCGCATTGGCCTGAGGGTCCGCGTCCACCAGCAGCACACGGTGGCCGGCGTCGGCCAGACATGCTGCGATGTTGACGCTGCAGGTCGTCTTCCCGACGCCACCCTTCTGATTCGCCACGACATAGATCATCCGAGCGGGCGCTTCGCTGCGATTCCGGGGCGCCGGGGATAGCGGTCCGGGGTGGGAGCGGTCTTCCGCCAGACCGAGAAATACCGGTTTACACCGGGGCTCGGAGTGGCCGTGACCTCAGATGTGGCCTCCAAGCCCAGCGCGGCCGCGGCAGCGGCACACGCGATCCGGTCATCCGCGTCCCGGCGGCCGCGCCACGCCACGAGGGAGCCCCCGGGGGCAAGCAACGGGGTGGCCAATTCCATCACCACGGGGAGGGGACCGAGGGCCCGGGCCGTAACAACGGGGTGGCGGTCACGCTCATCCCGCGCCAAGGTCTCGCTCCGGTCCGCCACAACGCGCACATTAGGGAATGCCGCGGAAGCACGGACGAGCCAGTCGGCCTTCCGGCCCTCACTCTCCACCAGGGTCACGGGAACGTCCGGCAGCATCGCGGCCAGCGCGATCCCGGGAAAGCCGCCTCCGCTGCCGAGATCCACGATCCCCTCGGCCTCGCGGACCTCGGGCACCACGAGCCCGCTCAGCGCGTCAATCACGTGGACCCCGATCGCCGTGTCGAGGTCCCGCACGGACGACAGGTTCTGGGGCTCGGCCAGCATGCCGGCGAGCACGGAGGCGAGGGCTGCTGCCACCCGGGCCTCCACGACCACCCCCATTGCCCCCGCACGGGCGACGATGTCCCCGGCCACGCGGTCGACATCCGACGGCGCCGGGCCGGTGCTCGGTGCGCCTCTGTGGGAGCGTTTCACGTGAAACGCTCCCACGGCGCGGGTGGTACCACGTCCCCGCGGCGTTTCACGTGAAACGCCGGGTCCGCCTACTCGCCGGCTGCGGGTACGACCACGATACGGCGGCGGGGATCCTCCCCCTCGCTGCGGGTCTCCACGTCCGCGCGGTCGGCGAGGGCCATGTGCACCGTGCGGCGATCCAGCGCGCTCATCGCCTCCAGCTCGACCTCCTCCCCGTACTCCGCCGCCTCGTCCGCGGCCCGCTGGGCAAGACGGGCGAGCAGTTCGGCGCGCCGGGCGCGGTGGCCCCCTGCGTCCACCAGGACGCCGCGGCGCTGGCCACCGGGCTGCCGCCGGACGGCCTGCGCGGCGAGCAATTGCACGGCGTCCAGCACCTCGCCGTCGCGTCCGATGATCGCATCGAGGTCGTCTCCCTCGATGCGGGCCACCAGCCCGCCCTCCTCGCCATCCTCCACCACGACCGTGGCGGAGAGCCCCAGGCCCTCCACCGCCGCCTCAGTGATCTCGCGCAGGGCCTCGCGCCCGGGGTCGTCGCTCATTTCCGCCTCTGCGGTGGCTTGCGGCCCGCCGGTCGCGCCGGGCCCCCGGAGACCTTCCGGGCCGGCTGCCTGCGCTTCTGGCTGCCCTGGCCCCCCGACGCGGGCGGCACTGGGCGACCTGCGCCGCCCGGGGCATCCGTGGCCGACCC
>SXQZ01000165.1 GCA_005792725.1 Actinomycetota bacterium | reverse complement strand
GGCCTTGCGCTTAATGTACTTGACCTTGGCAAGGGCATCCGTTACGAGGGCGAGGCTGTCCGCCGCAAGGTCGGGAAGAGGGCCTAGGAGACATGGGCAGGATCAGCACACGTGACGCCCTCGCGCGTCGCCACCGCCGCGTCCGCGGCAAGGTCCACGGTACCGCCGAGCGTCCGCGCCTGTCGGTGTCGCGTTCGAACCTGCGTATATACGCGCAGCTCATCGACGACGACCAGGGACACACCGTCGCGGCCGCCGGTTCTCACGAGTCACCCCTCAAGGGGATGGGCAAGGGGGATGCCGCGGGCGAGGTGGGCAAGCTCATCGCCGAGCGCGGCATGGCCGCCGGCGTCACCCGCGTGGTCTTCGACCGCGGCGGTTACCTGTACCACGGCCGGGTCAAGGCCCTGGCCGACGGCGCCCGCGAGGGCGGGCTTCAGTTCTAGGACCGGGAAAGAGGGACATGGCAGAGCGCAGGCGCGAGAAGGTCACGACGGAGGGCATCGAGCTCACCGAGCGCGTGGTCCAGGTGAACCGTGTCGCCAAGGTCGTCAAGGGCGGCCGTCGCTTCTCGTTCTCGGCCCTGGTGGTCGTGGGCAACGAAGTGGACGCGGTGGGCGTGGGGCACGGCAAGGCCAATGAGGTGCCGCTGGCCATCCAGAAGGCCGTGGACGACGCCAAGAAGAACATGTTCCGCGTGCCGCGCTACGGCGCGACGATCACCCACGAGGTCATCGGCCGCCACGGCGCGGGCCGCGTGATGCTGAAGCCGGCGGCCCCGGGTACCGGGGTCATCGCGGGCGGCGGGGTGCGTGCCGTGCTCGAGCTCGCCGGCGTGCGCGACATCCTCAGCAAGTCGCTCGGCACCACGAACCCGGTGAACCTGGTGAGCGCCACGGTGAACGGCCTCAAGAGCCTCCGCACCCCGGCCGAGGTTGCGGCCCTGCGCGGCAAGACTGTGGCCGAGGTGCTCGGCACGTCAGGCGGGTCGGTGCGCGCCGACGCCCAGCCCATCACGGAGACGCCCGAGGTGGCCGCCGTGGCCGAGGTGGCCGCCGTGGCGGAGACGCCCGAGGTGGCCGACGCGCCCGCAGTGGCGGAGACGCCCGAGGTGGCCGACGCGCCTGCAGTGGTGGAGACGCCCGAGGTGGCCGAGGTGGCCGACGCGCCGGAGGCGCCCGCCGAGGCGGAGACGCCCGAGGTGGCCGAGGAGGCCACCGCATGAGCACGCTGAAGATCACCCAGATCCGCTCCCAGATCGGGAGTACCGAGCGTCACCGCGGCACGCTGCGCGCGTTGGGGCTCGGTCGTATCGGAAAGACCGCGGTCCATGAGGACTCGCCGGCCCTGCAGGGTGCGCTCCGCAAGGTCGCGAACCTCGTGCAGGTGGAGGAGGTCGGAAGTGGCAGCTGATGAGCCCACGGTGAACGGCGGCGAGGTGAACCCGGAGGACATCCGGCTCGAGAGCCTCGGCCCCAATCCCGGTGCGAAGCACCGGCGCAAGCGCGTGGGCCGCGGTCCCGGCTCGGGCAAGGGCAAGACGTGCGGTCGCGGCATGAAGGGCGCCGGCGCCCGCTCGGGCCCCGGTCCGCGCCCCGGTTACCGCGGCGGCACCAGTCCCCTGCACATGCAGAAGGGCAAGCTGCGCGGCCCCAACCACAAGAAGTCGATGCCGATCGGCCCGTTCCGCACCCACTCGGTGCCGGTGAACGTCGGGACCCTGGCGACGGTCTTCGCGGCCGGCGACGTGGTGGATGCCCAGGCGCTCGCCGATCACGGGCTCGTGAAGAACAACGACAACCGCGCGTACCCGGTGAAGCTGCTCGCGACGGGTGAGATCACCCACGCCCTCACCGTGCGCGTTGACCAGGCCTCGGCCGCGGCCGTCGCTAAGATCGAGGCGGCCGGCGGCCGCGTCGAGCTCGTCGGCACGGAGTAGGGACCCCCGGCAACGCGCCGCTGATGCTCCAGGCCATGCTCAATTCGCTCCGGTCACCGGAGCTGCGCAAGAAGTTGTGGTTCACGGCGCTGCTGCTGCTCGTGTTCCGCTTCGGCTCGTTCGTGCCGGTGCCGGGCGTCGAGCCCGAGCGCCTGGCCGCCGCCCTGGAGAGTCAGGGCACCACGAACATCCTGAACTTCCTCAACCTGTTCGCGGGAGGCGCGCTCACGCGCTTCGCCGTATTCGCGCTGGGGATCATGCCGTACATCACGGCCAGCATCATCCTGCAGTTGCTCACCGTGGTGATTCCGTCGCTCGAGCGCCTCCAGAAGGAGGGCGAGTCGGGCTACGCGAAGATCACGCAGTACACGCGCTACATGACCGTGGGCCTGGCGCTCCTGCAGTCGCTGGCCTACGTGCTCTACTTCCGGTCTCAGGATGCCCTGCCGGACGTGGGCTGGTCCCGAACGTTCCTCATCGTCATCTCGCTGACCGCGGGCACCACCCTGGTCATGTGGCTCGGCGAACTCATCACCCAGCACGGGGTGGGCAACGGCATCTCGCTGCTCATCTTCTGCTCGATCGTGTCGGCGCTGCCCGACGCCATCCAGGGCTGGCTCGGGCTGCCGCCCGTGACCGCCGTGATCATCGGCGTCATCGCCATGGCCATCGTGGTGGGCATCGTGTTCGTGAACGAGGGGGTCCGCCGGATCCCCATCCAGTACGCCAAGCGTCAGGTCGGGCGCCGCATGACCTCGGGCGGCTCCACCTACATGCCGATCCGCGTGAACATGGCCGGCGTCATCCCGGTGATCTTCGCGGCGTCCATCACGATCCTGCCGCCGACCATCGCCGAACTGGCGGGCGGCACGGGCTGGGCTCAGGGGGTGGCCGACTTCCTGTCGCCGGGCACCTGGTGGTTCATCCTGTTCGAGGGGCTCCTGATCGTGCTCTTCACGTACTTCTACACGGCCGTGCAGTTCAACCCGAGCGAGCAGGCCGACAACCTCAAGAAGTACGGCGGCTTCATCCCCGGTGTGCGCCCCGGGCGCCCAACGGCGGTGTACCTGGATCGCGTGGTCAGCCGGCTCACCCTGCCGGGCGCCATCTATCTGGCGCTGGTCGCCGAGTTCCCGAACATCATCTTCCGCTACCTGCCCGAGTCGAACGTGTTCTTCGGCCTCTTCGGCGGCACGTCCATCCTCATCGTCGTCGGCGTCGCCCTGGACACCATGCGCCAGATGGAGGCCCAGCTGATGATGCGCTCGTACGAGGGATTCCTCTCATAGCCCGTCTGGTCCTGTTCGGTCCCCCCGGCGCCGGCAAGGGCACCCAGGCGGAGATGCTCAAGGAGCGCGGGCTCCGGCACCTGTCCACCGGCGACCTGCTGCGTGCGGCGGTCCGGGAGGGCACGCCCCTCGGGCGGGAGGCGAAGACGTACATGGACGCGGGCGACCTGGTGCCCGACGCGGTCGTGATCGGCATGATCCGCGAGGCGCTCACGGGGCGCACCGACGACTTCATGCTCGACGGCTTCCCGCGCACCCTCGGGCAGGCCGAGGCGCTCGACGCGATGCTTGACGGCGTCGGCGCGCCCATTGACGCCGTCATCTCGTTCGAGGTGCCGCGCGATGAACTGGTGCGCCGCCTCGGCGGACGCTGGACCTGCCGTGGCTGCGGCCGGTCGTTCCATGAGGTGAGCAGTCCGTACGGCGGTGAGCCCTGCGGGGCCACGGGGGCCGGGTGCGACCTCCACCAGCGTGACGACGACCGCCCTGAGGCCGTCGCCAACCGCCTCGACGTGTACGACGCGCAGACCGCTCCGCTCATCGGGTATTACGAGGCGCGCGGGCTCCTGCGCACGGTTGACGGTGCCGCCCCGGCCGACGTGGTGCAGGCGCAGGTTGTCCAGGCGATCCCGTAGGGGCGGCGGGCCGGACGCCGGGGCGGAGGCCCCGCCGCGCGGTGGGCCCATCCCCAAGACGCCCGATGAGATCGACGCGATGGCCGCAAGCGGCGCCGTGCTGGCCGAGTGCCTGGACCTGCTCGAGGCAGCGGTGGCACCGGGCGTGACGACGCTCGCCCTCGACGAGATGGCCGAGGAGTTCATCCGCGACCGCGGCGGCGTTCCGTCGTTCAAGGGCTACCACGGATTCCCGGGCACCATCTGCCCGTCGGTGAACGAGGAGGTCGTGCACGCGATCCCCGGCCCCCGGGCGCTCGCTGACGGGGACATCATCAGCATTGACTGCGGTGTGACGCTCGACGGCTGGGTGAGCGACTCGGCCCGCACGATCTCCGCGGGCGACGTGGGTCCGGTGGCCACCCACCTGATGGATACGACGCGCAGGGCGCTCGCGGCGGGGATCACGCAGGCGCGCGTGGGCAACCGCACCGGTGACATCGGGGCCGCGGTGCAGGAGGTCGTCGAACGCGCCGGCTTCAACGTGGTCCGCACGCTGGTGGGGCACGGCGTGGGTCGCAGCATGCATGAGGAGCCCCAGGTGCCCAACTTCGGACGGCCGGGCACGGGCGCACTGCTGGAGGAGGGCGTGGTGATCGCCATCGAGCCGATGGTCACCCAGGGCGACCCCGAGGTGGTGCTGGGGGACGACGGATGGGTGGTCTGCACGCGCGACCTGGGGCTGTCCGCGCACTTCGAGCACACCGTGGCCCTCACGATGTCCGGCCCACGGATCCTCACACGCCGCCATGGATGACGGATCGGTCCCGGTGACGCCGGCTTCCTGCTATCTTGCGCGGTCGCGCGTGGGGCGAAACGCGAGGGTCGCCGTGTGCCCGACCGGTCGGGCGATCCCGCATCTCCACCATGCGCGCAGTGGGGGCGTCGCAGCCCGTGCGGTTTCGCGCCATGCCGTGCCGTCCCCGGGTCACCCAGCGAGGAGCAATCCGTGAAGGTCCGTCCGTCCGTGAAGCCGATGTGCGAGAAGTGCCGGGTCATCAAGCGGCACGGCAAGGTCCTCGTGATCTGCGTCAACCCTCGTCACAAGCAGACCCAGGGGTAGTCAGTGGCACGAATCGCCGGAGTCAACGTCCCCCGCGAGAAGCGGGTGGAGATCGGCCTCACCTACGTCTACGGGATCGGCCGCACCACGGCCAATGAGATCCTCGCGAAGGTCGGGATCAGCCGGGACACCTACGTCCGCGATCTGACGGAGGAGGAGATCGGGCAGCTCCGCGAGGTGATCGAGCGCGACTACACCGTGGAGGGGGACCTCCGGCGCGAACGCGCCAACAACATCAAGCGCCTGATGGACATCGG
>SXQZ01000164.1 GCA_005792725.1 Actinomycetota bacterium | reverse complement strand
CTCCATCGCCACCCAGCCCGACGGCAAGGTGCTTATCGGCGGGTTCTTCACCGACCTGGGGGCGACGCGGACACCGACCGCGTCGGGCGCCTGAACGCGACCGGCACCCGTGACCCCACCTTCACCGCGCCCACCCCGAACGGCTGGGTTTACTCCGTCGCCACCCAGCCCGACGGCAAGGTGCTTATCGGCGGGGCGTTTACCAATCTGGGGGGCGACGCGGACACCGACCGCGTCGCGCGCCTGCTCGGCGGGGTTCCCACGGCCTCCCCGACCGGCGTGACCGCACTGGCCGGGGATGGTCAGGCAAGCGTGTCCTGGACGGGGGTTGCGGGGGACATCACCTCCTACACCGCAACGGCCGCCCCCGGGGGGGCGACCTGCACGGCCACGGCCCCGGCGACCTCGTGCACCGTGACGGGACTTGCCCACGCCGTGGCCTACACCTTCGCCGTCACCGCCGCCAACGCGTTCGGGTCCGGGCCCGCATCCGCCGCGTCCGCCGCGGTCACGACACCGGCCGCACCGGCCGCCACGCTGACGGCCACCGTGCTGCCGGCACGTGCGCGGGTGGTGAGTGGCCGCTCGATGCGTATCCATCTGCGCGTGGCCAATACCGGCACTGCCACCGCGTCATCGCTCAGTGCCTGCCTGGTGATCCCCACGGGCCTCAGCGTGCTCACGGCGCCCGGGGGCCGGCGCACCGGGCGCACGGTGTGCTTCCGCAGGGCCACCCTCGCCCCCGGGCGCACGGTGACCTCCCAGGTGAGCGTGCGCGCCAATGCCACCAGGACGGTCGTACGCAGGGTCACCGGATCGGTGGGTGCGACGGATGTGGCACGCGTCCTGGCCTCCCCGCTCTCGGTCACGGTCATCCCGCGGGGGCGTTAGGCCGCATGGGCCAGATCGCCTAGATCTCGACCGGCACGGCCCAGTCCGGGTGGATCCCGAACCGCTGGGCCATCGGGGTGAGCACGTCCCCCTCGAGCACCTCGATGTTCGACAGCGACACCTGCGAGGGGTGGTCCACCCCGGTGGCGCGTGAGAGCCGCGTGATGTCCCGGCGCATGGCGATGATGTAGGCCGCCGCGCGCGCCGACTTGAGGGTCGGATCAATGCCCCGCTGGCGCCACCGGGACTGCGTGGCGACTCCGCTGGGGCAGTGGCCTGTGTGGCACCGCTGCGCCTGAATGCAGCCGATCGACAGCATCGCCTCGCGGCCGGCATTCACCATGTCGGCGCCGAGCGCGAAGGCCATGAGGGCCTCCTCGGGCAGCCCCAGCCGCCCACTGCCGATCCAGGTGACCTCGTGCTGGATGCCCCGCTCCGCGAAGGCGCGCAGGGCCCGCGCCTGGGCGAGCCGGTATGGCAGCCCGACGTGGTCGATGAACGCGAGCGGGCCGGAGCCCGTGCCGCCCTCGCCGCCGTCGATCGTGATGAAGTCCACCCCGCGCGTGCCGCCCTCCATCTGGCGCGCCAGGTCGGTCCAGAAGCCGACCGCACCGACCGCGGACTTGATGCCCACGGGCAGGCCCGTGGCGTCGGCGATCCGCTCCACCAGGTCCAGCATCTCGTCCACCGAGCCGAACTCGGGATTGCGCGGCGGGCTCTCGCAGGCCTGCCAGGGCTCGACGCCACGGATCGCCGCGATCTCCGGCGTCACCTTGGCGGCCGGCAGCATCCCCCCGACGCCGGGCTTCGCCCCCTGGCTCAACTTCAGTTCGATTGCGCGGACCGGGTTCGCGGCCACCATCTCGACCAGCCGCGGCAGGTCGAGCCGACCGTGCCGATCACGGGCACCGAACCACCCCGTACCGAACTGCATGACGAGGTCGCCGCCGTGCAGGTGGTGGGGCGAGAGGCCGCCTTCCCCCGTGGTCTGCAGGCACCCGGCGAGCGCCGCGCCCGCGTTGAGCGACTCCACCGCGCGCGCCGACAGCGCCCCGAAGGACATTCCGGAGATGTTCACCACCGATGCCGGACGGAAGGCGTGGGGCCGGCACCGTGGCCCGCCCAGCACCTTGGCCGAGGGCAGGGGCCAGTCGGGAGGGTCACCCCCACGGGGGGGCGCAGCCGGGAACGCCGCCGGGCTGATGATCACGTAGCCGGGCGAACGGTCGAACTCGGCATCGGTGCCGAAGCCGAACGCGGCGTTCTGGTGCTTGCTGCTGGCATAGATCCACCGGCGCTCATTGCGGCTGAACGGACGCTCGTCGTCGTTGCTCGTGACGATGTACTGGCGCAGTTCCGGGCCGAAGGCCTCGAGGATGTAGCGCAGGTGACCGACCAGGGGGAAGATCCGGAGGATCGAGTGCCGGCGCTGGAGCACGTCGTAGAGCGCGACGAGCGCGATGAGGGCCGCGATGCCGATGAGCACCCACCACCCCGCCGCCATGTCGCCTCCCGCGTCGCCTGCTCACGATGATGGTGCCCGATGTACCGGACGGGATGCCCGCCGGGCCCGCGATAGGCTGCACGCGTGATACGGCACGTGCCCCATCCCACGCTCGGCGGCCGCTCGCTGCTCAGCCTCATGAACCATCCGGCCGAGGCCGTGCGCCACCTGCTCGACCTCGCCGACTCCCTCAAGACCGATCCGGAGTGGCCGAAGGCGCTCGCGGGCCGCAGCGTCGCGCTGGTCTTCGATCAGCCATCCACCCGTACCCGCGTGTCGTTCGAGGTGGGCATCACGCGCCTGGGCGGGCATCCGGTGGTACTCGCGGGGCGCGACATGCAATTGGGACGGGGCGAGACGATCGAGGACACGGCCAAGGTGCTCTCGCGCTTCGTGGATGCCATCGTCATCCGCACGGTGGACCATGCGACGGTCGCGGCGCTCGCCGGACACGCGGACGTGCCCGTGATCAACGCCCTCACACACGACCACCACCCGTGTCAGGGGCTGGCCGATGTCATGACCATCCGCGAGCACTTCGGCGAGGTCGCCGGCCTGCGTGCCGCGTACGTGGGCGACGGCAACAACTGCTGCCACTCGCTGATGGTGGCGGGCGCGCTGATGGGCATGGAGGTCGTTGCCGGGTGCCCTGAGGGCTACCTCCCGGACCCCCCGGTGGTGGAGCGCGCGGACGAAATCGCACGCGCCCACGGCGGGTCGGTCGCCGTTGTCACCGACCCCCGGGAGGCGGTGGACGGGGCCCGGGCCGTGTACACCGATGTGTGGGTGTCCATGGGCGACGAGGGTGAGGAGGCCGAGCGCCTGCGCACCTTTTCCCCATACCGCGTGGACGAGGCCCTCATGGCAGCGGCGGCGCCCGACGCGATCGCCCTGCACCCCCTGCCGGCCCATGACGGCCTTGAGATCACGCGGGCCGTGTACCACGGACCGCGTTCGGCGGTGTGGGACGAGGCCGAGAACCGCCTCTACGTGCAGGCAGCACTCCTGATGAACATCCTGGGGTAGGCACCGCCCGATGGCGCGCATCCTGTCCGATGACGTGCCGCGCACACGCCTCCCCGTCCTCACCTATGCCCTCGTGGCGGCGTGGACGGCCATGTGGGTCATCCAGTCGCTGCGCCCCGACGACGGCAACGTGGTGGACTCATCCCAGGCGCTCGCCTGCCGCTGGGGAATGGTGCCCGCGCATGTCACGGGCGCCGCGGCTGCCGACCCCTGCGTCGTGCTCGCGGCCGAGCACCCGCCGTGGATCGAGGTGCTCACCGCCCAGTTCCTGCACTCCTCGTGGTGGCACCTCCTGGGCAACCTGGTGTTCCTGCTGGTGTTCGCACCGTCGGTGGAGGACCGGTTGGGGCGCGTGCGCTTCCTGCCGTTCGTCCTCGGGTGCGGCGCCCTTGCCTTCGTCGCCGAGGCCCTGGCTGACGGGTCATCCGCCCAGCCGGTCATCGGCGGATCGGGCGCAGTGGCCGTCGTGCTGGGTGCCTACATCGTGCTGTTCCCCCGGGCGCGGCTGCACCTCGTGCAGGCGGGTGCCGACGCGCCCGGGACAACCCGGGGACTTCCGGCCTGGGTGCCCATCGCCGCATGGGTCGCCTACGAGACCGTTGCGGCGCTCCCCGGCGCCCAGCCGGGCACCGCGCACTGGGTGCATGCGGCCGGCTTCGTCCTCGGCGCACTGCTTGCACGCGTCGCAGCGGCCGGTACCACCGGGCCCGATCCGCCCACCGTTCCGTGGGTGCGGGTGGCGATCGCCCGCAACCAGCCCGAGGCCGAGATGATCCAGGGCATCCTCGTCGGTGCCGGCATTCCCGCCTACGTACGGCGCATGGCCGGATTCGACGTGCCCGACTACCTGGCGGGCGGACCCCGGGACATCATGGTGCCGGCGGGGCAGGCCCTGGAGGCCCATGCGCTCATCGACCCGCTCGACGCGGACGCAGGGACCGGACTTCCCTAGACCGTGCGGGACCCGGCGGGATCCGGCCCTGAACGCATGTGGGCTACCGCCCGAGCACCACCGGCGCGCGGCGCGGGGTCCGGGTCCTGCCGGCCCGGATACCCCCGCCGAGCAGCGCCGTGCCGACCACCAGGCAGACGATCAGCGCGATCCACCAGTGGGCGAGGATCGCTGTCGCGGTCACCTCCAGGAGGTCGCTTGCCGTGCCGCCCTCGGCGAACGATGCGGCGGCCGGGGGAACGACGAGCCGCAGGACGAGGGGGACGATCGCGACCACCAGCGATCCGATGCCCATCATGCGCAGCATGCGGGGGCGGTCGACGGAGGCCCACAGTGCGAGGCCGCCCGCGGCGAGGGTGCCGAGGAGCAGCCATAGGGGCAACCACCTCACTGCCGCCGCGGTGCCGGCGACCGTGCTGGCAGCCGCGGGCACATCCTGCTTCTCCACCGTCACCGTCAGGTCCAGGGCGGACGGGATCGCAGCCACGAGAGATGGGTCCACCTGCTGAACCCATTCGACGGCGACCGGGCGGAGCGCCGAGAAGTCGATCGTGATGGACCCGTCGGGGTCCGCCTCATACGCCGCGCGCGTCTGTTCCATGGCGGGGGCCATCAGATCGGGGACGTCGGCGCCCGTAATCGCGGCGGCGACCTGCGTGGCGATCTGCTCCCGGCCCGTCGCGGTGAGGTCGTATCCCTGCGCCGCGGCGTAGGTGTCCACGCTCGCAAGCAGGGCATCGGTGACCGCCTGCGAGCCCTCGGGGGTCTGGATGACCTCGATGGTCACATCGGTGAACCCCCCGGAGCTGGTGACCCGGGCGACGCTCGTCCACACCAGCACCGTCGCGCACCACACAGCGATCGCGACGGCTGCCGCGATCGCGGTGCCCGCGCGGCGAGGGGCCGACCGTCGGTTCCGGGACCTGCGCATCCCGTGAACCAGACCATCCGGACCGCAGCGTGTCAAGCCCCGCCCCGGGGCCGGG
>SXQZ01000163.1 GCA_005792725.1 Actinomycetota bacterium | reverse complement strand
GGCTGCCCGCCACGCCCCGAGGGGCTCATGGAGGGCATCGACGTGCTGCGGAAGAAGATCGGCGTGAACGGGCAGCAGCCCTCGTCGGTGCTCATCGCGCAACGGCGCGAGGCCCGTCTGGCCTGGGAGCGCGAGCACGCCGCCGGGCTCGA
This sequence comes from Actinomycetota bacterium, assembly GCA_005792725.1. Taxonomy (GTDB): domain Bacteria; phylum Actinomycetota; class Thermoleophilia; order Miltoncostaeales; family Miltoncostaeaceae; genus SYFI01. Next base: position 2,926 of record SXQZ01000163.1, on the reverse strand, counting down.
GGCGATCCGCGTGGCCGCGGCCGGGCACGACGTGCCCGGGGCCGGGGCGGCGCCCCCGGATGGCGAGCAGCATGCCGGGGCCGGGGCGGCGCCCCCGGCATGAGCGACGTATCGGTCCAGATCGAGGCCGCCTCACCCGGTGCGGTGGTGGCCGAGTCCGAGCATGTCGGCGAACACACCGTGGAGGTGCGCCCCGACCGCATCGTCGCGGCCTGCCGGGCACTGCGCGACGGCCCCTCGCAATACCTCCTGCTCTCGGACGTGACCTGCGCCGACTTCCCGGATGAGCCCGGCCGGTTCCGCATGGCCTACCACCTCACATCCCTCGCCACGGGCACCCGGGTGCGCCTGCGCACGTGGGCCGGCGCTGCCGACCCGGAGTTGCCGTCGGTCACATCGGTGTGGCCCGGTGCCAACTGGCTGGAGCGTGAGGTGTACGACCAATTCGGCGTGCGCTTCACCGGGCACCCCGACCTCTGCCGCATCCTCAACCCGCTCGACTGGGACGGCCACCCGTTGCGCCGTGACTACCCCATCGGCGGCGAGGATGTCCAGTTCACGGACGCCGTCTGACCATGGGCACGAGCGAACCCCGCACCGGGAACTTCCCCCTCCTCGCCGAGGGCCGTGAGGCGCGGGAGGCCGCCCGCCGCGGAAACCGGCCACTCACGCCCACCGAGCGGGTCATCGCCGCCGTGGAGGCCTACACGCCCGAGGAGGCCGCCGAGCGCACGCTCGCCAACGCGATGCTGGCTGACACCCGGCCCGGCGTCCGCGAGCCGCTTCTCATCAACCTCGGTCCCAACCACCCCAGCACCCACGGCGTGCTGCGCCTCATCGTGGAACTCGACGGGGAAGTGGTGAAGGAGGTCACGCCGGTGATCGGCTACCTGCACACCGGCATCGAGAAGCAGTGCGAGAACAAGACCTGGTGGCAGGGCATCACGCTGGTCACACGCATGGACTACCTGGCGCCCTTCGCCAACATCAAGGCCTACACCATGGCAGTGGAGCGGCTTCTGGAGATGGAGGTGCCGCCGCGCGCCGAGTGGATCCGGGTGCTTCTGGCCGAGATGAACCGTGTGGCGAGCCACCTGGTGTGGCTGGGCACCGCGGGCCTCGAGCTCGGCGCCATGTCGGTGTTCTTCTACTGCTACCGCGAGCGCGACGAGCTGCTCGACCTGTTCGAGATGGTGTCGGGCGAGCGCATGAACCACCGCTACTTCCAGGTGGGGGGCTGCGCCCAGGACCTCCCGCCGGGGTTCGTGGAGCGGGTGCGCACGTTCGCCACCGAGTTGCCCAAGCGCATCGACGACTACGAGGCCCTGCTCACGGGCAATCCCATCTGGAAGGACCGGATGGTGGGCGTCGGTGTGCTGCCGGCCGAGGACCTCGTGGCCCTGGGCGTCACCGGCCCCACGCTCCGTGCCGCCGGGGTGCCGCACGACCTTCGAAAGATCGCACCGTATTCCGGGTACGAGCACTTCCAGTTCGAGGTGCCCACCGCCACGGAGGGCGACTGCTTCGCGCGCTATCTGGTGCGGGTGCGCGAGATGCGCGAGAGCCTCAGGATCATCCAGCAGGTGCTGGACGGCCTGCCCGAGGGCCCCACCATCGCCGACGACCGCAAGGTGGTGCTGCCACCCCGCGAGGAGCTCGCACACTCGATGGAGGCGCTCATCCACCACTTCAAGTTGGTGAGCGAGGGCTTCGAGGTGCCGGCCGGCGAGGCCTACGTGCCCATCGAGAGCCCCCGCGGCGAGATGGGCTGCTACATCGTGAGCAACGGCGGGCCCAAGCCGCACCGCGTCCACATGCGCGACCCCTCGTTCGTGAACCTGCAGGCCACCGCCCCGCTGTGCCGGGGCACCTACCTCGCCGACCTCATCGCCATCGTCGCCACGCTCGACCCCGTCATGGGGGGCGTGGACCGATGACGGCGCACGAGATCGAGGAGTACCTCGCGCCCATGCGGCACGAGTACGCCGACACGCGCTCTCTCATCCTGCCCGCGCTGCGCCACGCCCAGGAGGAGGCGGGCTGGCTGCCCCCCGGTGCCATGGCCGCCGTGGCCGAGGCCACGGGCTTCTCCCAGGCCTACGTCGAGAGCATCGCCACCTTCTACGACCGCCTCTACGTCGCACCGGTCGGGCGCCGCGTCATCAACGTCTGCGTGACGCTGTCCTGCATGCTGCGCGGATCGGATGAGGTCTTCGCGCACCTGGCCGACTACCTCGGCCTGGACGGCGAGGGCACGACCGATGACGGCATGTTCACGCTCGCGAAGGTCCAGTGCCTCGGTGCCTGCGACCGGGCCCCGTGCCTGCAGGTGGACGCCGGCCAGCAGCTCGGACCGCTGGAGCCCGCGGATGCCACCTGCCTCGTCGATGACCTGCGCGAGCAGGACGCCCCCGCGAGGTACGACCGCTAGATGCCTGTCCTCAACTCCGTCCTGCGTCACCATGAGTTCGGTGACCACCTGACGTCGCTCACCGAGTACGGCCGCTCGGGCGGGTGGCTGGGCCTCCGGGAGACGCTCCGGATGTCCCCGGACGACGTCCTCTATGCATTCCACCGCTCGGGGCTGCGCGGTCGCGGCGGCGCCGGGTTCCCCATGGGCCGCAAGGCGTCGTTCCTGCCCAAGGACACCGGTCGGCCCACCTACATCGTGTGCAACGCCGACGAGAGTGAGCCCGGCACCTTCAAGGACCGGGAGATCATCGAGCACAACCCGTTCCAGCTGATCGAGGGGATTGCGATCGCCGCCTACGCCGTGGGCTGCGAGCGGGCCTACATCTACATCCGCGGCGAGTACGGCGTGCAGGCCGACGTCCTGGCGGCCGCCCTCACCGGGGCCCGCGACGCGGGCTGGCTGGGCCCGGATGCCTTCGGTCCCGGCCAGCCGTTCGACATCACCCGGTACCGC
>SXQZ01000162.1 GCA_005792725.1 Actinomycetota bacterium | reverse complement strand
GGTTCGGGTTCGGGTTCGGGCAGAGCATTACGCACAGGGGTCGTGCCGGCCGTCTGCGCGCTGGCGTTCATCGCCCCTGCCGTAGGCGCGGTCCCGGCCGGTGCGACCGACGGCAACCTCTACCCCCAGGGGTCCGCCCCCTTCAGCACGGGCGCAATGCTCTCGGCCACCCAGCCGGGCCCGGCGGTGGTGCAGTTGAACGCACCGGCCACCGCCGCCGCGCCCACCGGCACCCACTTCTCGATGGGCTGGGGGTGCCCCGTGCCCGGGAGCGAGATCGCGTCGGTCGGGTGGAGCGCGCTGCGCTATGCCCCGGCATCGAGCGCCGGGCTGCAGGTGCTGGCCAATGGCCACCGGGTGTGGGCCGAGGGCGACGCAGGCATGCCGCAGTCGCCGGCCGGGGGCCGGGGTTACGGCGTGGGCCTTCCCGCCGGCACCTGTGACCTTCGGCTCGAGCTGGTGCAAGGCGAGCACCGCCGCCAGCACGCCCGCGTGTGGTGGATCGGCGGCACCGGCACGGTCATCCGTGACATCGCGCCGCCCGCCGCCACGGTGCTGGGCACCCCGGCCGGATGGGTCAACGCCGCACAGCCGTCGGCCGGCGTGGCGTGGCAGGCCACCGACAACTTCGGCAGCGACGGCATCGCCGGCCAGAGGGTGATGGTGGACGGTGAGACGCGCTGGGCCGGCATGCCGGGCCAGGGCCGGCACGGGGCCGACGTGTCGCTGGCCGGGCTGGCCGACGGCACCCATCAGGTGCGCGTGGAGGTGGATGGTGACGGCACGGGCGGCGCGGTGGCAGAGGGAGCGATCCGTATCGACCGCACGGCGCCCGAGGTGGCCCCGCCCGAGGTCACCTACGCCCCGGGCGCCACCCGCGGGGCCATTGCCTTCTCGGCCACCGACGCCACCAGTGGCCTCGCCAACCTCACGGCCGAGGTGAACACCATGCACGACGGATCGATCACCGGCCCGTGGGTGACGGCGGCGAGCACCGGCGGGGCCGGGGCCGGCCAGCGCGTCACGCGGGGGGTGGGCGCAGGCCTTCGGGAGGGACTGCACGCCTGGCGGGTCACCGCCCGCGACGCCGCGGGTAACACGGTGCAGGAGATCGCGCCGGACCACGTGGTGGTCGACACCCAGCCGCCGCGCATCGACCTGCAACCCATCCCCGCCACGTGGACGTCGGTGCTGCCGCTCGAGATGACGCTGTCCGATAACCTCGACCCCCTGATCGGCCTCGGCGACTTCGACGTGGAGGTCAACGCGGCCGGCGATGGCAGCGTCCGCGGCGAGTGGGTCCCCATGGCGCAGCAGGCGGTCGCGCCGGGCCGCGAGTCGATGCACGTACCGCTGAGCGGTCTTGCCGACGGCGTGCACGTCGTGCGGCTGCGCCTCCGGAACGCCGCCCCCTACGCGCAGACCCTCGTGACTACCCGTCTGGCCCTCGTGCGCACCGATCTCACCCCACCCGATCTGGCGCGCGCCGCGCTGTCCGCGCTGGCAGATGGCCGCATCCGGATGACATGGGCCGCGGAGGACGCCCGCTCAGGAGTGGACCGCGTCCGCCTGCAGTGGCTCGACGGCTGGACCTGGCGTACTGCCGCGCAGTACCCGGCATCGGACGGCAGCGGCATCGCCATGGTGGCCGCTGACCTTCGGCCTGATCCCGCATCGCGTGTGCGCATCCAGGTGCTGGATGCCGCCGGCAACGCGCGCGCCCTGGAGGTGGAGCCGCCCGCGGCCGCGGCGCGCCCCGGTTCGCCCGGGGCTCCGTCGGGCCCCGCCGGGCAGATGGCCGACGAGGCACGCGAGGGCGTGCTCACGCTGGGGATGAACGGCGGGAAGCCCGCGCGCGTGGAGGGACGCGACTACACGCTCATCACCCTGTCCGCCGGCAAGGCCGTGACGATCACCGGGCGGCTCGTCAACCGCGCCGGGCAGGCCCTCCCGGGCTTCGTGATGGTGGCCCGCCAGGGGGGGCGCGACCTCGGTGCCGCGGTCACCGGGGCCAACGGCACGTTCGTGCTCCGGGCCGTTCCCACCCGTACCGGCCCCATTGCGGTCGGCGTGCCCGACGGCTCCACCGTGGTGCCCGTTCCCACCGGCCCCGGCGTGGCCGTGCGGCTCACGGCGACCATCACGCTCATGGCGTCGAGCACCGAGGCCACGGCCACGGGGCCGCCCGTGGTATTCCGCGGGAAGATGAGCCCCGCCCCCGGCGCCGGAGGTGGGAGGAAGGCCATCGTGCTCGAGTGGCTCGACCCCTTCCGTGGGACCTGGCGCCCGGTGGTGAACGCCCGCGCCAAGGCGGACGGGTCCTTCGCCATCCCATGGCGCTTCCAGGCCAGTGGCCTCACCGTGCCCTTCCGCGTCCGCGTGCCCAGGGAGCGCGGCTGGCTCATCGAGCCCGGCGTGTCGAAGGTGATCACCGTGAGGGTGCGGTGACGGCGTGCCCGGTGGTGAACGCCCGTACGACGCCCGAGGGGACCGTCCCGCTCCCGGAGCACGTTCGAGACGGGCAACCTCGCCGTGCCCATCCGTATCCACGCACTGAGCGAGCCCAAATGGCTCAGCGCGGCGGGTACGCCGCACGCGCTCCGCGTGAGGCGGTGCTAGGTTGGTGACCATTCTGAATGGTCATCTTAGGGAGGGCCCCGTGTCCGTGCGCAGCATGCCCATCACCAAGGTCAAGGCGAATCTGCTCAGGATCGTGGACGACGTCCGCGAGACGGGTGACGAAATCGTCATCACGAGGCGGGGTCGGCCCGTCGCCAAGTTGACCACGCTCATGGGCAGCCACCCGCTGCGAGGCGCCCTGATCCTGCCGGACGACCTCTCCGATCTGTGGTCGGCAGGTGTCGAGTGGCGCGACCCCGTCGAGAAGTACGACGCCGTCGAGCGTGCCACCACCGCAGCGGTACGCAACGACGCATGAGCAACGCCTGCGTGCTTGACACCCACGCATGGATTGCCGTCCTCGAATGCCCGGAGCGCCTGCCCCGACGGGTCCACCGCATGCTGCAGCACGGGGCGATCCTGCACGTGCCCAGCACCTGCCTCCTGGAGTTCGCAATGCTGTGGGACGGAGGGCGCGTGCGCACGGACGATTCCCGGATGACCGCCGAGCACTGGATGACTGGCGCCCTGGCGGACCCGTGCCGGCTGACGGAGCTGTCGCCGCGTATCGCCGCGTGTGCGGTCGCGCTGGGTCGCGAGGGGTTCCACCGCGACCCCTCCGACCGCATCATCTACGCCACGGCCCGCGTCCTGGACATTCCCCTCATCACGGGCGACGAGGCCATCCACCGGTTCGAAGCGGGCCTGCCCCGCCGCGCCCGGCGCCTGGCCCTGTGGAGCTGACCTAACGCACCACCGCGGTGCCGGTGGCACGTGATGTGTGGGCGCCACCACCGACGGGCATCACCGTGATGGCCGTTGCCACCGAGACGCGCTGGCCGTCCCGCAGGGCCCGCGCCACGGCCGGGCCCAGACCCACCCGCACGGTGGCGCGTACCGGCAGCGTGCCGCCCCTTCCCACGCGCACGGTGGCGACCCCGCGTCC
>SXQZ01000161.1 GCA_005792725.1 Actinomycetota bacterium | reverse complement strand
CCTTCGTGGTGGCCCTGGCGCGCACGGTCACCTGCGCGGTCACCCCCTGGCCGGGGGCGAGGTCGCCCCTGCGGAAGCACACCGTGCGCCCGGTGCGCCGGGCCCCTGCCGCCTTGAGCACCACAAGCCCCCTGGGGATCATCAGAGTCCACCTCACATGCCCTCTTCCGCGATGGGTCCTCACCCGGGGGTAACGCGGATCGGTCGGAGGAACGTGGATCGCGTGGCTCGGTCCGGGGCTGGAGGTCGGCAGGCCGCTGGGGCGGTGCCCTACGGGGCGATGGGAATGCGCAGGGTGCCCACACGGCCATCACCGAGATGCACCCGCGTGGTCCCCGCTGCGTCGGCGGTATAGCGCGCGGGCATCTGCCCGGTCAGCGGATTGAGCCGGAACAGCCAGCGGGAGCGCAACTCCAGGACGAGTTGGTCGCCTGCCCGCAGGCGCGTGGCCTGCGGCAGGAGCGGGATCACCACGCCGACGACCTCGCCGGCGGCGACCGGCTGCGCCGCCGTGTGCGCCTGCACCGGCAGCCAGTCCAGCGACCGCTCCGCGTCGAGCGCGCGATGTGAGACCCGCAGCCATCCGTGGGTCACGACGTCGCGGTCGAATCCGTACGAGCCCTCAAGCGGCACCTCACGGCCGTCGCGCCGCAGGCGCACCGCGGCCAGCAGCGTGGCGTCGGCGGCGCCCTCGACGGACACGTCGAGCCTCACGGTCATGGGCCCGATCAGGTCCATGGCGCGGGGAGCGCACCATGCGAAGCGCACGTCGCCGCTGACGTTGGCCCAGGCGCAGGATCCGCCCGATGCGGGCGGTGACCCCGCGAGGGTCCCATCGGGGTGCAGGTGCAGGTCGGTCCATGTGACGTCCGGCGGCGGCCAGTCGTCGGCGTGGCGGATGGCGGCGGGGTGCGGCCCCTCCTCGTGCACCGCGATGCGCACGCGGGGCTCGTCATCCCAGCCGTTTCCGGCGTCGCGCAGGAAGTGGTCGAAGAAGCGCAGCTGGACGGCCTTCGCCTCGTCCGAGTAGAAGGTCGCCCACTTGCCCCCGCGATGTGTCCAGAGCCACTTGTGCTTCGAGCCGACCCGGCGGAATGCCTCGAATGAGCCGCGTGTATGCAGCAGGTGGTCGGAGAAGCTGCCGCAGACGAGCATCGGCACCTCGATCCGCTCGAGCCGTGGGTCGCGGGAGCGCCACCAGTCATCAATGAGCGGTCGTGCGCGCTGCTCGGTGAGGATATCCTGATCGACGCGCCCACCCTTATTGGTCAGGTGGCTCCACAGCACGAGGAAGCCGTTCTCGCGCACGCCGCCGGGGCATGCGAAGTCGCGGTAGCAGTCGGTGAGCCCCTCCCATGGGCAGATCGCGGCGAGGTGCGGTGGCCTCGTCGCGGCGGCGCGGAACTGGGAGATCGCCAGGTACGACACGCCGAGCAATCCCACCCGGCCGGTGCACCACGGCTGGGACGCCACCCACTCGATGACGTCGTACTCGTCCTCACCCTGCTGGTCGGAGAACAGTTCGCCGGTGCCCTCGGATGTACCGAAGCCGCGCAGGTCGAGGTTGACGATGGCGAAGCCCTGTGCCACCCAGAACTCCGGATCGGGTGCCTCCCACCCCGTGAGCGCCGATATCCGCACGGTCTCCGGTTGGCGGAATACGCGCAACTGAAACGGTGGGGAATAGCCCCCGCGCCGCCTGCGGGTCGGCAGGTTGTCCTTTCCGTACGGGTGCGCGCACATGATCACCGGGACGGGCACGTCGCCCTCCGGCCGGTGGATGTTCGCCCGCAGCACGGTGCCGTCGCGCACGGCGACCGCCACGTCGTGGTCGGTGACGATGTCATCCGCGGGCGCGTGGACACGGACGTTGGGGCGGATGATGCCGCGGATGCGTCGCGCGATGCGGACCGGGGCGGCAGTCACGGGCGCAGTCGTTGCGGGGCGGCGGGAACCTGGTGGATCATTGACGGGCTCTCCGGGTACGGGTGGAGCACATCACGGCATGATGGCCATGCGGATCGGCGGGGATTCTACGCACCCGATCCGGGGGCATGGGGCCGGGGGCATGGGCACAACCGACGACGTGCCGCCGCCGGCAGATCAGGCCAGGCGCTGTCGCAGTGCCGGCACGGTGGGGACGCACTATGCCCCGGGGGAGGGGTGGACGGACCTGGGTTGGGCCCGGAAATGACGGAGGGCGGGTCCGAAGACCCGCCCTCCAGGACTTCCGTATCTGAGTTGGACTCAGACGCCCGGGGGCTTCGGGAAGCGGTGACGCATGGTGTAGACGTACGGAGTGGCGAACAGCAGGTCGCCGATCTCCTCGTCCGTGCGCTCGATCGTCTGGGTCCAGAGCGTGTCCGCACCCGGGATGATGAGGTCGAACGAGAACGTCATGAGGCCGATCATCTCCTTCACCGGCAGCATGGCGCCCATGTTGTCCCACGGAGTCGCCTGGAGTGCCCAGGAACGGATCGCGCCCGCCGAAGCGGTACGGATCGACTCCGGCTTCAACTGGAAGCGGTGCTGACCCTCGGTCTCCGGACGGCCCATGGCCATAGCGGTCGCCTTCGTGACCTCCGACGGGAGGTACGTCAGGTCCCACTTGGTGGTCCTCAGCGAGCAGTCCGTGATGAGACGGAGGTTCATGCGACCGTACGACGGGTCACCGTAGAACGCCGGCTTGGCCGGGAGCTCTGCGTCGTCGTAACGGCCCGTCGCGGTGTGAATCAGGTACGCGCGACGCTCCATGGTGAAGTTGAAGTAGTCGTTGCCGAACCCACCGTAGCCATCGTCCTCCTTGCCACCGTGCTCCTGCGTGACGATGTAGGCGATCTTCTTCGGGAAACCGAAGGGCTCACGGCCGGCGAACACGGCAGCGTCCTGCGTCAGGTACATGTACGGGTAGTAACCCGCGTAGTACGTCTTGCCGTCTCCCGCCTTGTGGGAAGCAGCCACCGTGAGGCCGAACTCGCCGTACGGGCCGAGACCGGTGTGAAGGTGGTCCACGTACCAGAACTCGATGACGTCGTCCTCGAGGTCAAGGCACTTCGGAAGCACGTGATTCAGGTCGGCCTCAGACGCACGGTAGAAGAACGCGCTCCAACGCGAGTTCGTGTACGTGAGCGGCACGATGTCGTAGTCGACGAGCGGGTCGGCGATACCCTGGCTGATGATGTCGCGCTTGTCGCGGTCGAGCGCCAGCGGCGGCGCATCGCCCGAGTCGATCCACGGGGTCGACGTAACGTCAACAATCTGTCCCATTGTGAATTTCCTCTCTCTGGGCTCTGGATTACGCGCCGAGGCCGATGGGCTTCGGGAAGCGGTGGCGGAGACCGTAACGGTACGGCTTGGCCGCACCCGCCCACGTCGCGTCGCGCGTGTAGGTCTCGGTCCAGAGGGTCTGGCCGGCCGGGATGATGAGGTCGAATGAGAAGGTCATGAGACCGATCATCTCGCCCACCGGGAGCTCGGCACCCAGGTTGTCGAACGGAGTTGCCTGCTGGAACCACTCGATGTTGCCCGGCGAAGCGGTACGGATCGACTCCGGCTTCACCTGGAAACGGTGGCTTCCCTCGGTCTCGGGGCGCCCGATGAGCGACGCGAGGTCCTTGGTGACCAGCGAAGGCAGGTAGACGAGCTGCCACTCGGACGAGCTGATGTCCGGAGCGGTGACGACCTTCATGTTCATGCGGCCGTACTCGGTGTTGCCGTAGAAGGCCGGCTTCGCCGAAAGCTCGGCGTCGTCGTACTTACCGATGGCGTTGTGAATCACGTAGCCGTTACGGATCATGAGGAAGGAGAAGTGGTTGAACTTCCAGTCCTTCCCGTCGTACACCCCGTAGCCGTCGTCAGGCGAGCCACCGTGCTCGAGCACGCGAATGAAGGCTTCCTTCTTGGGGAAACCCAGCACGCGCCCGGCGTCGATCGCCGAGTCCTGCGTCAGGTACATGTAGGGGTAGTAACCCGCGTAGTACGTCTTGCCGTCACCGGCCTTGTGGCTCGCAGCCACAGTGAGGCCCCACTCGCCGTACGGGCCGAGCATGGTGTTGCGGTGGTCGACGTACCAGTGCTCGACGATGTCGTCCTCGACGTCGAGGCAGTCCGGCACCACGCGGCGAAGGCGCTTCTCGTCAGCGCGGTAGAAGAAGGCTGACCAGCGCGAGTTGGTGTAGGTCAGCGGCAGCGTGTCGATGTCCCAGACAGGGTCAACGAGGCTGTAGATGAAAGCCGTCTTCTCGTCACGATCGACGGGCGAAGGCGGAATCTCCCCGGTCTCGGCACCAGGGATATACGAAACCGAATAGGTTCCCATTGTTGGCGTCCCCCTTGAACAGTCAATAGGGTTTGCAGTGATGAGCCCGGGTTCGTACCCCGCCCCGGCGGCTGCCGGGATTGAGGCCTGTCCCCCAGGCGATGCAGGCAGCATATGTCACGAGCGACGGCCCCGGCAAGGGCCGTTCACCGCGTTTCCCACGCCCTTCGCATGCTGGAAACATCCCTTGTCATGGGACATCGGGGGGCCCTCCGCCACTCGTGACAATGTTTACAAAGTGTGAAGCACGTGGCCTACGATGTAAGGCAACGGTGTAAGGGGAAAGGCGGGCAGGACGTCGTGAATTCGGTCGTGCGGGGAAGGAGCCCGGGCCCCTCCGGCGAATCCCCACTGGCACGCCCGCGTGGTTCGACACTGCCCCGGGAAGGACCGGCCGCCCGGGCGGCGAACGCCCCCCGGATGTGCCCGCGCGCCGCAAGACCCGGCCCATGACCCCCTCCGGTGAGGAACGCGGCCCGGGGGCGGTGCTCGCCGTGCTCGCGATGATCGCGTGGGGCGTGGCCTACGTGCCGTCCGCGTGGCTGGTGGAGTCGTGGCCCCCGTTACTCGCCGCCGGCGCGCGGATCGGCGTGGGCGGGCTGGTCATCATCGCCGCGCTGGTCCTGCTGGGCCGGCCGATCATGCCGGGCACCGAGTGGGGCGTGGTCCTGGTGCTGGCCATCACCCAGTCGGCCCTCTTCTACGGCACCACCTTCATCGGCATCGCCGAGGAGGGGGCGGGCATGGCGGCGGTGCTGGCCAACACGGACCCCCTGTTCGTCGCCGCACTGGCCGCGGTGTTCCTGGGTGAGCGCATGGTCGGTCGTCAGTGGGCCGGCCTGGTGGTGGGCCTGGTCGGGGCCGGCGCCGTGATGTGGACGGGCCCGCTCTGGCCGCCGAGCGCCTCCTGGGTCTCCCTGGTGGTGGTGCTCGGGGCGCTCGCCTGGGCGGTCGGCACGGTCGCGGTGGCCGGGCGCATCCGTGCGGGCGCGCGCCCCGTGGCAATCGCCGGCTGGCAGATGATCATCGGCGCGGCGATGCTCGCCGTCCTGGGGCTGGTGTTCGAGGGTGTGCCGGGCACAACGGGTCCGCGCGAGCTGGGCCTGATCGCGCTGGTGGCGGTGGTGGGCAGCGCCGTGCCGTTCGCGCTCTTCTACGTGGCGCTGGGCCGGGGCGCGGCCGGACGGATCTCGGCGTGGTTCTTTCTCGTACCGGTGATCGGCGTGCTCACGGCGTGGCCGTTGCTCGGCGAGGTGCCGGGCCCGCGGATGTGGATGGGGCTGGTGCTGGTGTGCGCCGGGTTGTGGATGGTGCTGGCGCCACCGCGCCGTCGTCTCCCCGCCCCGTGATCCGAAGGACAGGGTGGTGTGCTGGCGCCGTCGCGCCGCTGATACCCTCGCGCCGTGATCGTCGCGCTGGCCGGGGGCACCGGAGGGTCGAAGATGGTGCATGGGCTCACGCTCGCCACTGGCCAGCGCGACCTGACCGCCATCGTCAATACGGGGGATGACGGTGAGTTCTTCGGGTTGCTCGTGTGCCCGGACCTCGACATCAACCTCTACTGCCTCGCCGGGGTCGTGGCCGACCGGGGCTGGGGCTACGCGGACGACACCTTCCATTGCCTCGAGGGCCTCGCCACCTACGGCCGCGAGGCGTGGTTCGGGCTCGGGGACCGCGACCTGGCGACCCACATCCACCGCACCCTGATGACCCGCGGCGGGGCCCGGCTATCGGAGGTGGTGGACGACCTGCGTGCCCGCATGGGCGTGGAGGCGCGGGTGCTGCCCATGACCGACGATCCGGTGCGCACCATCATCACCACGGCCACGGGTGAGCAGCGGTTCCAGGAGTACCTGGTACGCGACGGCGCACGCGAGGAGATCGCGTCCATCCGGGCGGAGGGCCTCGACACCGCCATTCCGGCGCCGGGGGTGATCGAGGCCATCGCCACCGCCGACCTCATCGTCATCGCGCCGTCCAGCCCCATCGTGTCCATCGGGACCATCCTCGGCGTGCCGGGGGTACGTGCGGCGGTCGCGGCGCGCCGTGAGCGGGTGATCGGCGTGAGCCCGATCGTGAGCGGGGCCCCGGTGGAAGGGCCGGCGCATAAGTTCCTGCGTGGAGCGGGGTACCACGAGTGCTCGGCGCGGCAGATGGCCGCGATGTACGCCGACGTGTGCGGGACCTTCGTGATCCACGAGTCGGATGCCAATGAGGCGGCCGGCATCGAGGCGCTCGACGTGCGCACTGTGACCACCGACATCCTCATGCCCGACCGTGCCTCGCGCGAGCGGCTGGCGCACACGGTCATCGCGGCGGTCGGCTGATGGCGGCGCACGACGTCGGCGCGGTGGTGCCCGTGAAGCGCCTCGGGTACGCCCTCGCCCGGCTATCGGGCGTCCTCGACCGGTCGGATCGGCGGGTGCTGCAGTCCGCGATGCTGGGGGACGTGCTGGCGGCGCTGGCGGGCAGCACGCGTCTGGGTGAGATCGTGGTGGTCACGTCGGATCCGCGCGCGCGCGCCGTCGCCGAGAGCATCGGGGCGCGTACGGTGGCCGATCACGACCCCCCGGCGGGCATCAACGCGGCGGTGGCACTGGGCGTGGAGGCCCTCGATTCGTACAGCGTGCTGGTCGTGGTGAGCGACTTGCCGCTCATCACGGCTGCGGATGTGGATCACCTGCTCGGCGCGGCGCCCGAGGGGGAGGGCGCCGTGCTCGCCCGCTCCGAGGACGGCACGGGCACCAACGCCATGCTGCTCACCCCCGCGACCGCCCTGCTCCCGGATCTGGGCCCGGGATCCCTGACCCGGCATCTCGCGCAGGCCTCCGTGCGCGGTGTGCCCACCGAGGTCGTGTACCACCCGGGCATCGCGCTCGACGTGGACACCCCCGGCGACCTTGCCGAGCTGGTGCGCCGTGAGCCCGACGGCGCCACGGGGCGCGCGCTTATGCACCTCGGGCTCACGCAGCCCGCCCCGGGGCTGGCCGGGTGAGCGGGCGCGGCGCCCGGGGTACCGCGCCCGGTGACGAGGTGCGCATCACGGTGCTGGGGGCGATGCCCGAGGTCGCACCGGGCGACGACATCGCCCTCATGCTCACCGAGGTGGCCGTGGCGGGCGGCCTGCAGCCCGGCGATGTCCTGGCCGTGGCCCACAAGGTGGTGAGCAAGGCGGAGGGGCGCGTGGTGCGGCTGGCCGACGTGCGGCCGGGACCGCAGGCGCACGACCTGGCGGAGGCCACCGGAAAGGATGCGGCTCTCTGCCAGGTGATCCTCGACGAGAGCCGCGCGGTGGTCCGTCGCCGCCGGTCGCTGGTCGTGTGTGAGACCCACCACGGTCTCATCTGCGCCAACGCGGGCGTGGATGCCTCGAATACCGCCGAAGGCACCGTCGTTCTGCTGCCGGATGACCCCGATGCGTCGGCGCGGCGCATCCAGCACGCCCTCTCGCGGGCCGCGGGTGGCAGGGTGGGGGTGGTCATCACCGACACGCACGGTCGGGCGTTCCGCCGGGGGCTGGTGAACGTGGCGGTCGGGGTGGCCGGGTTCGAGCCGGTGCTCGACCATCGGGGGGGACGCGACCGGGAGGGGAGGATGCTCGTGGCGACAGATCAGGCGCTGGCAGATGAGATCGCTGCCGCCGCGGGCATGCTCATCGGGAAGGCATCGGGCCGACCGGCCGCGCTGGTGCGCGGTGTGTGCACGGCCCCGGCGCCCGGCCGCCTCGATGACCTCGTGCGCCGCCGTGACCAGGACGTCTTCCGCTCGTCCGCGGACGCGCATGGGGTGGTGATCTAGGTGCCGGTCGGCAGCGTGCACAACCCCCTGCGGGTTGCGGTGATCGGTTCGGGCCCGGCCGGGTTCTACGCCGCGGAGTACCTGCTGGCCCAGGATGGCCTGCACGTCGAGGTGGACATGTTCGACCGGCTGCCCACTCCGTTCGGCCTGGTGCGTGCCGGCGTGGCTCCCGACCACCCGAAGATCAAGTCGGTCACCCGCGTGTACGACAAGGTGGCCGCCCGCCCCGGCTTCCGGTTCCGGGGGAATGTGGAGTTCGGCTCTCACCTCGCCCACGAGGACCTGCTCGAGTACTTCCACGCGGTGATCTACTGCGTGGGGGCGCGCTCGGAGCGGCGCATGGGGATCCCTCGCGAGTACCTGCCCGGCAGCCACGGCGCGAGCGACTTCGTGGGCTGGTACAACGCCGGACCCGACCAGCGCAACCTCACGTTCAACCTGGACGGCCAGCGTGCGGTGGTGGTGGGGAACGGCAACGTGGCGATCGACGTCGCGCGAATCCTCCTGCTGCCTCCGGCCGAGCTCGCCCAGACCGACATCGCGGGGCATGCCCTGCGCGCGCTCTCGGTGAGCAAGGTCCGCGAGGTGGTCATCCTCGGCCGGCGGGGCCCCGCGCAGGCGGCGTTCACCTACCGGGAGCTGAAGGAACTCTCCGAGCGCGATGACATCGATGTCATCGTCAACCCTGCGGACGTCACCCTCGACCCGCATTCCTCGTTCGACAACGAGCGGAACCCCGATCGGGGGCGCGATCAGGTGCTGGGGCTGCTGCGCGATCTGGCCGCACGCGGCGACCGGGGGAATGACCGCCGCCTCGTGCTCCGGTTCCTGACATCGCCGGTGGCCATCGAGGGCCGGGAGTACGTCGAGGGCGTCGAGGTCGTGCGCAACGCGCTCTACCGTGACGCGGATGGCGCAATGCGCGCCCGCGCGACCGATGCGCTTGAGGTCATCCCCGCCGATCTGGTGTTCCGGGCCATCGGGTACCAGGGCGTGGGACTGCCGGGCGTTCCCTTCGACCCGATCACGGCCACCATCCCCAACGATCGCGGCCGCGTCATTGATCCGCTGGACGGCCGGCCCCGCCGGGGTGAGTACGTGGCGGGGTGGATCAAGCGCGGACCCACCGGGATCATCGGCACGAACAAGTCGGACGCCCGCGAGAGCGTGGACGTGCTGTTCGCCGATCTGCGCGCGGATCGCCTGCGGCATGATGTCCTGCCCGCGCGGGTGTTCGAAAGGTTCCTGGGGGAGCGGCAGGCCGAGGTGGTCTCATTCGCGGACTGGGAGTACCTCGACGCGCGCGAGCGCGCGAAGGGCGAGGAACTGGGCCGCCCCCGGCTGAAGTTCGCCCGCGTCGAGAGCATGCTGCGCGCCTTGCGGGAGCGCGGCAAGTCCGACCCCTGACCCCGACTCCGGTGCCACGCACAACCTCCCGGAGGGGGGAGTGCATCCGCTCGCGAGTCAAGTCCGCTGTAGTGGTGTAACTCCTCGCGCCGTGGTGTTACGTGCGTGGCAGCGGGGTCACGGGGATCCGGCGGGGGTGCCGAAGAGGGAAACGCCCCAGCCGTAGGGGATGTCCACCGACACGGTTGTCGTATGCCGGGGGGTGAACCGGTTTACCGGGTACCAGGACGGGGGCACCGCGGGAATGGCGATCTGCGCGGCGAGGCCCACGCCGTCGACGAGCCCGAATCGGACGCTTCCGCCATTGGGCAGCGTCACCGTGCAGGGCTGGGCCGTGACATCGGGTGCCGGCGCTCCGTAGGGCACTGCCGGGTACGCGCATGAGAGCGACGGCCACGCCAGACCCGTGACGCCGCCGTAGTTCTCCGCCGCCTGGAGGACCCATGTCGCCTGTGTGTAGGCCCCCGACACGGTGGCGGCCGACAGGTCGATCCTCCACAGCGACAACGCCGTGAGGTTGGCGTCGGTGAAGTCGGCGCCGGTCACCGACCCCTGCTGCAGGCTCGCTCCGACGGCGATCTGGGTGACGCCGTCGACCAGATCCGGACCGACGGTCGACGCCCCGCTCAGGTTGGCGCCGCCCAGGTTCGTCCGCACGAACGACGTGCCCGCGATGATGGCCGATGTCAGGTTCGCCCTGCTCAGGTTGACCAGGAACAGCCGCGCCCCGGCCAAGTTCACCCCGGCCAGGTTGGCGCCCGACAGGTTGGTTCCGACGCATCGGCCGACGGGGCACGGGGTGGCGGCCTGCTGCTCCGCGGTTCCGCTCCCGGGCACACGTCGCGTGCCGATGAGCGCCCCGCGCAGGTCGGCGCGACGCAGCGACGCATCGTGGAGGTTGCTGCCGTGGATGCGCGCCCCCCGGAGCAGCGCGCCGTCCAGGCGGGCCCCCTGCAGCCGCGCCCCGGACAGGTTGGCCCGTCGGAGATCGGCCCCCCGGAGGTCGGCCCCCCGGAGGTCACGCCCCCTCAGGTCGGTGCCGTGCAGGTCGGCCCCCCGGCACTGGATCGCCGGGCCGGACGCGAGGCACCGGTGGGGCGCCGCGGCACCGGGGGCGGGAAGCACCGCGAGCGCGCAGGCCGCGATCGCGGGGACGGCGAGGCGGACGGGCATCCCCCTCACGCTAGACGGTCGCCTCGATGATCTCGTAGAGGGTGTTCCGCCGCGCCGGGACGCGGCCGTGCGCCCGGATGGCGGCCTCGAGCTCGTCGGCCGTCACCTCCTCGCCGTGCGATGCACCGGAGGACCGGCTGATGCTCTCGTTCATCAGGGTGCCGCCCATGTCGTTGCAGCCGGCGTGCAGCAGGTTGGCCCCGCCTCCGAGCCCCAGCTTCACCCACGAGGCCTGGATGTTCGGGATGAGGCCGTCGAATGCGATGCGCGCGACCGCATGCACCAGCACCACCTCGTCCCAGGTCGGGCCGGGTCGCGAGCGGCCCTGGATGAAGATGGGGGAGGCCATGTGCACGAACGGCAGCGGGATGAACTCCGTGAACCCGCCCGTGCGGCGCTGGATCTCGCGCAGCACCTCGTAGTGGTTGGCCCACGAGACCGGCCCGTCGATGTGGCCGCACATGATGGTGCTGGTGGCGCGGATGCCGCTCTCGTGCGCTGCGATCATCACCTCGGCCCACTCGGCCGTGCGGATCTTGTCGGGGCACAGGTGCTCGCGCACGCCGTCATCGAGGATCTCTGCGGCGGTGCCGGGCAGCGAGCCGAGCCCGGATGCCTTGAGCCGCTCGAGGTAGTCGCGTACCGGTACGCCCAGGGTGTGGGCCCCCTGCCACACCTCGAGCGGGGTGAACGCGTGCACGTGCATCTCCGGCAGGGCGCCCTTGATCGAGTCGAGGACCGATGCGTAGAAGTCGCCGGTGAAGTCCGGGTGGATGCCACCGACCAGGCACACCTCCGTGGCACCCCGGTCCCAGGCCTCCTGCGACCGGCTGACGACCTCGTCGAGATCCATGCGGTACGGCGTCTCGCGGGCGTTGTAGCTCTTGGGCCCGCGTGAGAACCCGCAGAACCCGCATCGGAAGTAGCACTGGTTCGTGTAGTTGATGTTCCGGTTGACCACGTAGGTGACCTGATCGCCGTTGGTCCGTTCGCGCAGCTGGTCGGCGACATGGGCGATGACGTCCACCTCTGCGCCGCGGGCCTCGAACATCCTCACCACCTCGGCCACTGTGGGTGCCGTGCCGGCGAGCGAGCGCTCGAGGATGCCCGCAAGGTCGGGCGGCACGCGGTCAAGATCGCGTGCCTGATCGGCGTCCATCCATCCTGCGTCGGGCCACTCGCTGCTCATCCGGCCCACGGGAACGGGCGGGTGCATGTCCCGGCCGGGGGCCCATGGGTGCCGCGGGCGGGCCGCGCCCCGGCAGTCCACCTGCTGCAGCCAGCACGTGAACAGCGGCATCGCCACGCGGTCGCGCATCGCCTCGATCGGGGTACCGACCGGCATCGCGGTGCGCTCCACCAGCACCTCGGGGAGGATCGCGTCGCGCAGCGCGGCGACGGCGTCGTCGTCCCATTCGGCCACCACGACGTCACGGGCGCCCGCGCGCACCGCGGCGATGGCCCCGTCGAGGTCGTCCGCGACCACCGACACGCGTACCGCGCAGGCGGGAAGCGATGCCATGTCCACGGCCTCGGCCAGGCGGTCGCCCGTGGTGCGCAGGAACGCCGCATCCGCGCGGAGCACCCCGTCAAGCACATCGGCGCGTGAGCCCTCGTGTAGCACGGTGATGCGGATGCCGTCCACGCCGTCGTCGCGCAGGGCGATGGCGTGGTCCCAGGTGGTGACGAACGCGGCGCAGCCGCGGTCGGGCGCGCCTACGGCCACCGGGAGGATCCGCCCGGACACCGCCGCGCCGATCGCGGCCTCGTCCCATGCGGCGTCCTCGCGCGCCGTGCCGCCGCCGGAGCGGTCCGCGCCGAGCCGCAGGATCGTGACGGCGTCCATCAGGCCGCCACCTCGAGGGCCTGCTCGCGGGGGTAACCGGCGTCGTCGGCCAGGGCCCGCACGTGGGGAAGGACGTCGGCGTCCACCCACTCGGGGTCGAGCGCGTATCCGGGGTACACCGTGAGCCGCTCGCGCAGCGGGTAGCCCGCTTCCTGGCACATGCCGGCCATGAGCCCGAGATCGGGCCACGGGCGCTCGGGGTTGATGAAGTCGGGGGTCACGGGCGATACCCCGCCCCAGTCGTTGATACCGGTGAGCAGGAGCGGGCCGTAGTCGGCCGAGAGGTTGGGCGGCGCCTGCAGGTTCATGTCGGGTCCCATCACTAGGCGCGCGATGGCACAGGTGGTCATCAGATCAATGAGCCCCGGTTCGCCCGCGTCGGCCATCGGGGTCTCCGGCTTCGCCCGGAAGTTCTGGACGATGACCTCCTGGATGTGCCCGTACTCGTCGTGCAGGTCCCGGATCGCGAGCAGGGCGTCCACCCGCTCCTCGCCGGTCTCGCCCAGACCGATGAGAATGCCCGTGGTGAAGGGGATCCGCAGCCGGCCCGCGCGGCGGATCATCGCCAGGCGTGTGCCCGGCCGCTTGTCGGGTGCGTGCTCGTGCGGACCGCCCGGCGCACACAGCCGTTCGGAGGTGCTCTCGAGCATGATCCCCTGGCTCGGCGACACCTCCCGCAGTTCCCGCAACTCGCGCTCGCTCATGATGCCGGCGTTCGGGTGGGGCAGCAGGCCGTACTCCTCCATCACCATGCGGCACATCGCGACGAGGTACGACTGCGTGCTGGTGTGGCCGAACCCGCGCAGCACCTCGCGGTACCCCGGCCACCGCACCTCGGGCCGGTCCCCGATGCAGAACAGCGCCTCCTTGCATCCGAGGTCCCGCGCCTCCCCGGCCATCCGACGTACCTCGTCGGGCGACATCGTCTTCGCCCGCGGGCTGTTCTCGTCCACGGCGAACGTGCAGTACGAGCAGATGTCGCGGCACAGGTTCGTGAGGGGGATGAACACCTTGCGCGAGTAGGTGATCGTGGGTGGCCGTGTGGAACCGCGCACATGGGCGGCCGCCGCCCACAGCGCCGGGTGCTCGGCGCCCGAGGCACCGGCCAGGGCGAGGGAATCGGCCCGGGTGAGCCGCTCGCCCGAGAGTGCCCTCTCCACGGCCCCGCGCCGAACGGGTGCGAGGCCGGTGAGCAGGGCCTCGTTCACCCGCCGGTCCTGCGGGTCGTCGCCTTCCGCCCACCCGTTGCGCCCTTGGTGGCCGACGTCATCTTCGGTGCCGCTGCGCTGCCCT
>SXQZ01000160.1 GCA_005792725.1 Actinomycetota bacterium | reverse complement strand
GGCTACACGGCCAAGCTGGCCGGCCCCGAGGTGGGCGTCACCGAGCCGCAGACCACGTTCAGCACGTGCTTCGGCGCGCCGTTCCTGCCCCAGCGGCCGAATGTCTACGCCGAGATGCTCGGTGAGCGCCTCGCCCGGACGGGGGCCGTCGCCTACCTCGTGAACACGGGATGGACCGGCGGCCAGTACGGCGTGGGATCCCGCATGCCCATCAAGGCCACCCGCACGCTCGTGCGTGCCGCCATCAACGGCGAACTCGACAACGCCGAGACGCGTCAGGACCCGATCTTCGGCCTGCACGTGCCCGTGAGCGTGCCCGGGGTGGACGCCGCGCTGCTCGACCCGCGGCAGACCTGGCCGGACCCGGTGGCCTTCGAGGAGACTGCGCGGACGCTCGCGCAGGCCTTCCGGGATAACTTCACGCAGTACGAGTCGATGGTGAGCGCCGCGGTGATCGCCGCCGGGCCCATCGCGTAGCGACGCAGGTGGGGCGGCGCGGGCCCGGACCGGGCCGCGCCGCCCCACCTGCGTGTCACCGCGCGCCTACCGCCCGCGGAAGTCCGGGTCCCGCTTCTCGCGGAAGGCCCTCAGCCCCTCGTCGATGTCCTCGCTCCGGAAGGCGCGCTGGCGCCACCGTTCGGCGATCTCGGCGGCCTCGCTGGGCGCGACGCCGTCCTCGATGGCCCGGATGACCGACCGGGTGCCGGCGATGGCGATGGGTCCGTTCGCGGCGACGGCGTGGGCATCGGCCACCGCGAGGTCGAGAAGCTCCAGCCGATCGACCACGCGATTGACGATGCCGACCTGCCGCGCGCGCTCGGCGTCAATGGGCCGGCCCGTCAGGAAGAGTTCGCGCGTCGCGGGTGCCCCCGCCACCCGCACGAACCGCTGGATGCCCTCCGCGGCGTACACCCAGCCCAGGCGCGCCGGGGGCATGCCGAACCGCGCACCGCGCGCGGCCAGGCGCCAGTCGGCGGCCATCGCGATCTCCAGCGCGCCGCCGAACGCATTGCCGTTGAGCGCGGCAATGACCGGAACCGGGCACCCCTCCACGGCGGCCGCGGCGCGGCCGAGCAGCCGTTCACCGGTGCGCACGGCCTCGGTGAGCGCTTCGCCGTCGCGCGCCTGCAGGTCAACGCCGCCCGAGAAGTTCCGGTCACCCGCGCCGGTCAGCACCACGGCGCGCACGTCCTCCAGAGCGTCCACCTCCAGCGCCGAGGCAAGCGCGGCCAGCATCGCGTCATCCAGGCTGTTGGCCCGTGCCTCGTTGGCAATGGTGATGATGACGATGGACCCGTCGCGCTCAACGGCGATGTGCCCGGGTGTGGCGGGTTCGCTCACGCCCGGAACTCTAGGCGGGCGCAGGGCCCGCGCTCAGGGGTGGCGCGCAAGGTGGTCGAGCATCGCGGTCGTCACCGGGCCCGGCGCCTCCTGCTGCGCCCAGTGGCTCACGCCGGGCAGCGGCACCACCGTGAGCGGTCCGGCGACCTTGGTGAGCGATCGCTCCAGCAGCAACGGGGTCATGTACGCGTCGGCGTCGGCCCACATGATGGTGGTGGGCACGGTGACCGGCGGAAGGTCCGGCGGTGGCGTCAACCAGTTGCCGGGCGGGATGTTGGCGCGGTAGTACTCGAGCGCCGCCGTCATGGCGCCCGGGCGCATGAGGGCATCCTTGAACAGGCGGCGCTCATCCGGGCCGAACGTGCCGGGGGCCGCAGTGTCGAAAACGAATGCCTCGAGGTTCGCGGCATCGTCCTTCAGCAGCCACTCCTCGGCGACCCCCGCGAACTGGAACAGCAGCATGTACCACGACTTCTGCGCCTGCTCGGGTACCTGGCGGCACTCTGCGCTCGCCACCGGATGGGGCGCGTTGAGGATGAACAGCGACCGCACCACATCGGGGCGCAGCGCCGCGGTGGCCCATGTGAGACTGCCCCCCCAGTCGTGGCCCGCCAGATGCGCGGACTCGAGGCCCAGGCCTTGGATGAGGCCCACCACGTCACCGACCAGCAGGGGGAACGCGTAGTGGCCGGTGCCCTCGGGCATGTCGCTCTCGCCATAGCCACGCAGGTCGGGAACGATGGCGCGGAAGCCGGCCGCGGCCAGCCCGGTGGCCTGCGCACGCCAGGAATAGCCGAGTTCGGGGAAGCCATGCCAGACGATGACGGGGGTCCCATCGGCCGGACCCATCTGCTGCACCGACAGCGTGGCGCTGCCGACGTCAACGGCCGTGCGCGTAGCGCCGGGGATGTCTCCGGGTGGGCTCACGCCGCGGTCAGGTATCGAGCGCGGCGAGGTCGAGCATGTCGGCGACCACGCGGTCGAACCCGATGCCCGCGACCTCGGCGGCCTTGGGCAGGAGGCTCGTGTCGGTCATGCCGGGAATCGTGTTGACCTCGAGGATCCACAGGCGCCCGGCGGCATCCAGCATGAGATCAACGCGGCAGATGCCACGGCACTCGAGCGTGCGGGCCGCCGCGATGCTCACCCGCGCGGCCTCCTGCACCACCTCGTCGTCCAGATCGCCCGGGGAGCGCAGTTCGCACTCGCCCGGGGTGTAGCGGGCCTCGAAGTCGTAGAAGTCATGCCCCAGGGGCACGGCCTCGATCACCGGCAGCGCCCAGGGGTCGTCGGCCATCACCACGGTCACGGCGAGCTCGCGGCCCGGCACGAAGCGCTCCACCAGCACGCGATCGTCGTAACCCATGGCATTGAGGATCGCGGCGGCCAGATCACCCGGCTCCCGGACGATGGAGATGCCCAGCGCCGATCCCTGGCGGGCGGGCTTGACGCACAGGGGAAGCCCGAGCGACTGCTGGATGTCCGGCAGGGCGTCAGCGGCCCCCATCCGGCTGAAGGCCTCCTTCGAGAACGCGTAGCCCTCGGGGGCGGGGAGCCCGGCATCGCGGAACAGCGCCTTCGACACCACCTTGTCCATCGCCCGCTCGCTGGCCAGCACCCCCGAGCCCGTGTAGGGGATCCGGAGGATCTCGAGGATCTCCTGCACCGTGCCGTCCTCGCCGCCGCGGCCGTGCAGGGCGATGAATGCCACGTCGGGCCGCTCATCGCGCAGCATGCGTACCAGGTGCTGGTCGGCGTCCATGGGGATGACCTCGTGACCCAGACGCCCCAGCGCGAGCTCCACGTTGGTGCCGGAGCGCAGTGACACCTCACGTTCGAGCGACGGACCGCCCTTGAGCACGGCGACCCGGCTCATCCGCGGCCCGGGTTGAGCGCCTCGTGCAGGGCGCAGAACTCGGCGATCACCTCGCCGAGGCGGCCGATGCCCTCGGTGATGACCGGCTCGGGAACGCCCGAGTAGTTCAGGCGCATGGCGTTGCCGCCCCGGCCGTCGAGGAAGGCGGCCGCACCCGGCACGAACGCCACCTGGCGCTCGAGGGCACGGGCCTGCAGGGCCGTGGTGTCAATGAAGTCGGGCAGCGTCGCCCACAGGAACAGACCACCCCTCGGGCGGGTCCAGGTGGCCGATGCGGGGAAGTGGGCGTCGAGCGCGGCGAGCATGGTGTCGCGGCGGCGGAGGTACACGTCATTGACGCGGGCCACATGCACCCGGTAGTCGTTGCGCTTGAGGTACTCGGTGACGAACCGCTGTGTGAAGGTGCTGGAACAGAGATCGGCGGCCTGCTTGCCCAGGTTCATCTTCCGCAGCACCGGCGGGGGCGCGGCCACCCAGCCCACCCGGATGCCCGGCGCCAGGATCTTCGAGAAGGTCGACAGGTAGACCACCCACCCCGCGCCGTCGTCCAGCTCGTAGAGGGTGGGCAGGGCATCGCCCTCGAAGCGGATCATCCCGTACGGGTTGTCCTCGATGATGAGCAGCCCCACCGAGTGGGCGAACGCCACCAGCTGCTGCCGGCGTTCGAGGGACATCGTGACGCCGGCGGGGTTCTGGAAGTTGGGGATCGTGTAGAGGATCTTCGGCGGGCGTCCGTCCTGCACGAGGCGTGCGTACGCCTCCTCCAGCAGGTCCACGCGCATGCCGTCGTCATCCATGGGGACGTGGGTGACGTCGGCCCCGTAGGCGGTGAGGCACGGCACCGCGCCCGGATAGGTGGGCCCCTCGGCCAGTACGGGGTCGCCGCGGTCCACGAACGTGCGGATGCTGAGGTCGATCGCCTGCTGGCCACCCGTGGTGATCATGATGTCGTCCACGCGGGTGCGCGCACCCTCGTCGGCCATGATGCCGACGATCCGCTCGCGCAGTTCGCCCATGCCGTCGGTGGGCCCGTACTGCAGCGAGGAGGCGAGGTAATCGGTGCCGATCTCGGCCACGATCTCCTCGTATGCCGCGCGCGGGAAGGTCTCGGTGTCGGGAAGACCCCCGGCGAGCGAGATGATGTCGGCCTTCTCGGTGATGGCCATGAGGTCGCGCATCGCCGATGAGGTGGTGCATGACGCCTGCGCCGAGAAGCGCGAGTCGTATCGGGCCGCGTCAGCGGGGCCGACCAGCGGCGTCTGCGGGGGGACCGGGGTCCCTGTGCCCGTGTTGTCGGTCACGTCACTGGTGCTCATAAGGCGGAACGGCCCTGACTGGGCCGTTCCTGATGATACGCCGCCGGTGCGTCCGCACCTGCCGGGTACGTGACGGACGCCCCGGGGGCGGCTTTCGGCCTCTGATAGCCTCGGCCATCGTGCCGCCCAACCAGACACCGGCGAGCCCCCGGTCCCCGCTCGCCCTCCTGCGCGTCCCCGCCCTGAGGCGGGTACGCCGCTCGGACTGGCTGCAACTGGTCCGGTTCCTCTCCGTCGGCCTGACCGGCTACGTGGTCAACCTCGTGGTGTTCTGGCTGCTCACGGCCGGGGGTCTCCATTACCTCCCGGCGGCCGTCGTGGCATTCGCGGTGGCGTGGGTCAACAACTTCCTGCTCAACCGCCACTGGACGTTCCGCGCCGGCGCGGAGGCCCTCATGGGGCAGGGAGGCCGCTACCTGCTCGTGTGCCTGGTCGCGCTGGGCGCCAACCTCATCATCCTCCACGTGCTGGTGGACTCCGGCCTCGGCGCGGTCTACGCACAGGCCATCGCCATCATCCTGGTGACGCCCGTGAACTACCTGCTCAGCCGGCGCTGGTCCTTCCGCTAGGCGGTCGGGAGGGCACGTGACGGCCCCCCGGCTCGCCCTCGGCATGATCGCGCTCGCCTGCGCGCTCGCGCTGGCGACGGCGTCACCCGGTGCCGCGCAGCAGCCCCCGGAGAGCGCGGGTCTGGCCGTCACCACGCCGTCGGAGGCGCTGGCGGCCGTGG
The DNA here is from genome assembly GCA_005792725.1 of Actinomycetota bacterium. GTDB lineage: Bacteria > Actinomycetota > Thermoleophilia > Miltoncostaeales > Miltoncostaeaceae > SYFI01. The sequence continues at coordinate 6,142 of SXQZ01000160.1, read as the reverse complement.
ACGGGGTGCTGGACGGAGTGGCCAGGGGGGCCGCCAACCTGCAGTCACAGGCCAGCGCCCAGGCGGCAGGCGGCGGCGCGGGCGCGAGTACCTACTCCCCGTCGCTCACGAGTGATGAGGCCATCGCCATCGCCGGGGATGACCTGCGGCTCCAAGCATGGATCGCCGACCATGAGATCACCCGGACCACCGCCGATCTCCAGAAGAAGGACAAGCGCTGGAAGGTGTCGTTCGTCGGAGGGCCGAAGACCGCCGAGGTGGTGGAGGCCGAGGTGTACGTGGGCGATGAGGAGGGCAACATCGCCGAGGTGCGCACCGGCCCTCAGGTGGCCTGGATGATGGCGCGGGGCTATGAGGGCGCGTTCGGGCGCGCGGTCAACCGCTGGCGCATCTGGATCCCGCTGTGCGTGGTCTTCCTGCTCGTGCTCCTGCCGATCACGCGCCCGCGCCGCCTTGCATCGTGGCGCACCCTCGACCTGCTGATGTTGCTGTCGTTCACGGTGTCATGGGCGTGGTTCAACGAGGGCGACATCTTCACATCCGTACCCCTGCAGTACCCGCCCCTCGTCTACCTGCTCGTCCGGATGGCCTGGATCGCCGTCCGGCGGGCGAGGGTGCGGAGCGGGCGGAGGGGCCGTGGGAGTCCCGGTGGCCCCCCCCGGGTGAGTCCTGGTGGGGGGACGCCGGGTGCGACGCCCGGTGCGACGAACCCCGGCGACCGCCGCCTCTCGGTGGCAGTCACCCGCTCGGGCGCGTCCGGAGGGGCGCCATCCGTCTCGCGCGCGCCGCGGACCCCGGGGCTCCCCGGGTGGATGCCCACCTGGCTGCTCGTGACCGTTCTGATCATCCTGGTGGCGCTGCGGTGGGGCCTGAACGGGCTGAACAGCAACGTCATCGATGTCGGCTATTCCGGGGTCATCGGTGCCGACCTCATCGCGCATGGGCAGACCCCCTATGGCAACGCCCCCGATGACTGCGGCCAGTGCGACACCTATGGGCCGCTCAACTACATCGCCTACATGCCGTTCGAGGCCGTGATGCCCCACACCGGGAAGTGGGACGACCTCCCCGCGGCGCACGGGGCGGCCACTCTCTTCGACGGACTCACGCTGCTGGGCCTGCTGGTGCTGGGGTGGCGCCTGGCCGGGCGCCGGATGGGGCTCACCTTCGCCGTGGCGTGGGCGGCCTTCCCGTTCACCGCGTTCACGCTGTCGAGCAACTCGAACGACGCACTCATCGCGGCCTGCGTGACGTGGGGGCTGGTGCTCGCATCCCGGCCCGTGGGGCGCGGCGTGATGATCGGGCTCGGGGTGGCGGCGAAGATCGCACCCGCGATCCTCGTGCCGCTGTGGGCCCGGCATCCGTTCCCCCGCCCGGGCCGGAGGACCGGGCGTCGCAGGCTGGGGGCCTACGTGCTGGGCCTGCTGGTCGCCATGCTCCTCACCGGATGGGTTCTCCTGCTCGACGGCACCGATGGGATCCGGGCATTCTGGTCGCGCACGGTGGGCTACCAGATGGACCGTGGGTCGCCGTTCTCTCTCTGGGGGCAGTACGACTGGCTGCGCCCCGTGCACCTGGCCGTGGGGGCGCTGGTGGTGCTGGGGGCGCTGATCGTACTGCGCTGGCCCCGGCGGCTCGACATCGTGCAGTGGGCCGCCATCTCGGCGGCGCTCCTCATCGGGTTCGAACTCGTGCTGACGCACTGGTTCTACCTCTATCTTCCGTGGTTCCTGCCCTTGGTGATCCTCGTCGTGGTGCCCGAGTGGCCGGACCCGGATCACGAGCCCCCACCGGCCCCGGGGCCGGTGGTCGCGCGCGCGCGGGCCATGGCCCGGCGGCGGGAGGCAGCGGCGTGAGCACCCGCATCGACCTGGTGCGGTGGGTGCCGTGGATCATGGCCGTCGTCGCGGTGCTGGTGTGGGTGGGCCCGATGCAATGGATCAGCGGCCTCGGCCCGCAGATCTCCGACCTCCCCGTCTACGAGGACGCCTACCGGCACATGGCCGCGGGCGACCTGCCCTACCGCGACTTCGCCCTGGAGTACCCCCCGCTTGCCGCGGGCCTCTTCTGGGTGGCCGGTGTGCTGCCGGGGGCCTACGGACCGGCCTTCTCGTTCCTGATGCTGATCGCGCTCGTGCTCACCGTCGTGCCGGTCACGCTCACGGCGCGGGCGCTCGGCCTGGGCCTGTCCCGGCAGGTCGCCGCAGGGCTGATCACGGCCTGCCTCCCGGTCCTCCTGGGGGGGCTCGTGGAGACACGCTTCGACTTGGTCCTCGCGGCCCTGATCGCGTGGATGCTCTGGGCCGTCGTCACGGACCGCATGACCACCGCGTGGGTACTGCTGGCACTCGCGGTGCTGGTGAAGCTGGTGCCCCTCGCGTTCATCCCGGTGCTGGCCATCGTGCACATGCGACGCCATGGCCGGTCGGACACCTGGCGGGGGGCGCTGACCGGCGGCGCCCTCGTGGTGGTGGTGGCCCTTCCCCTGGCGCTCATCGCGCCGTCCGGGCTGTGGGACAGCATCGCGTACCACCTCGACCGCCCGCTGCAGCTGGAAGCCACCGGGGCCGCGTACCTCATGGGCATGCGGCTGCTGGCAGGTACCCCCCTGACCGTGGATTCCTCATTCGGGTCACAGGGGTTGCAGGGCGGGGTCCCCGACCTGATGGCACTCATCTCGGTCATCGTTCTCGTGGCGCTGGTGGTGGCCATCGCCCTCACGGTGCTGCGCATCCTCCCCGCGGGGCGCGGGTTGGACGACCCGGCGATCTTCGTGGCGGGCATCGCCGCCACCGGGATCGCCCTACTGGTGGCCGGCAAGGTTCTCTCACCGCAGTTCCTCGTGTGGATCGTCCCGGCCGCGGTGCTGGTGCGCGGTCGCTTCGGCTGGGCGTCGGCGATCGTCACGGCGGTCGCACTGCTGCTGACGCACGCCTACTTCCCCGGCGCCTACTGGGGGCTGGTGGCGCTGCGGCCGTCCGAGATGGCCCTGCTGATAGTGCGCGATGCGGTGCTCATCGCGCTGCTGGCCCTGGTGTGGCCGCGCCGGGGCATGGAAGCCCCGTTGCGGGCCCCGGCCGGGCAGAAGGGAAGCCCGGCTCCGGGCGGAAACGCTCTGGAATGACCCGCCCCGTCCTCCGCGTGCGTGCCCGGTACGTCCTGCCCGTCATCGCCCTCGCCGCCGCCACGGTGCCCGCCGCCGGTGCCGCTGCGCCCGTCAATCCGTCCATCACCCCGATCGCGGTCACCCTGCAGGTGCCGGTACCGCAGATGGTGACGGTGCGGATACTCCGGGTATCCGACGGCGTGGGCGTGGCCACGCTGGGCCCGGTGAACGCGATCCCGGGCCCGGTGACCTTCCCATGGTCGGGCGGGCGGGGCCCTGGGGGTACCGGACAGCCGGTGCCGGACGGCGCGTACCGCTTCGAGGGGGTGGGCGCGGACGGCCTCACGGTGCTGCCCACGACACCGGTGGGTGCCGAGGTGGACATGACCCCGCCGGCGCCGGTGGTCACGGTGCCCGCGCCCACCGTGCCGGCCAGCACCCGTATGGCCCTGCCGCTGCGCCCCGGGGGCGCGGATGTCGTGCGGGCCATCATCCGCCGGCCGGGGTCCGATCGGGTACTGGTGACCGGCGCGTGGCGACCGGCGGGGCCCTCGCTTGCGCTGCCGCCGGTGCTTCGCACGAAGGGCATCGTGGGCACGGTGCAGGTGGTCGCCGAGGGGCGCGACGCCGCGGGCAACACGGGCACCAGCGCGCCGGTGGTGTGGGCGGTGCAACCGGCCGGATCGGGCACCCGGGTCGTCTACCGCATCCACACCGGAAAGCCCCTGGTGGCGGTCACCGTGGATGACGGTTACGGCGCCTGGGAGGCCGTGGCCATGATCCGCGCGGCGCGGGCGGCCGACGTGACGATCACCTTCTGCTTCAACGCCATCAACGCGCGGGTGTGGACGGCCTCCCTGCGCTCGGAGATCCGCCAGGCCGTTTCCGAGGGGCACCTGGAGCTCTGCAGCCACGGCTATGCGCATGAGACCGGGGCGGGCACGAGCGAATCGGCGGGTATCCGCGACCTCACACGGAACCGGGCGTGGGACGAGGTGGGGGGCGTCGCCACGGCGCCGTTCTACCGCCCCCCGTACGGTGCCTACGGATCGGGCCTGCTCGCCGCCGCCGGCGCCACGGGGTATCGCTACGTGGTGCTCTGGGACGTCGACACCAACGACTGGCGCGGGCCGAGCGCCGCGGTCATCACGCAGCGCGCGGTGGGCGAGGCCCGCCGGGGCTCGATCATCCTCATGCACACCAAGCCGAACACCGCCGCGGCCATGCCGGCCATCCTCCGCGGGCTCAAGGCCAAGGGCCTCCGGCCCGTGGGCCTGGGCGAGTTGTTCTCGGCAGGCCGCCCCGGCTAACCGGGCGCCCCGGGTGGCTGCTTCACCCGGCCCCACAGCGGTGCGAGGCGGGCAAGCGCGTGGGTGGGCACCACGTCATCATGCAGTGGGACGTGCCCCTCCAGCATGCGTGCGAGGGGACGCCCGGTGCGGGCCTCCCACGGGGCCCCGTCGCGTGCCAGCGCGCGGCCGGTGGCGTCGGCCGGCAGAGGGCGGTCCGATGCCAGTAGCAACACGTTCCCCGAGGTCCGGTGCTCGAACACGGCGGGGTCGGACACCATCGCAACGTCGGTGAACTCCCCGCGCAGGCCGGCCGCGACCGCGCGGGCCAGCTCGAGCGGCTCCACGTCGATCAGGTTCATCGCATAGAGGCCGCCGGGGCGCAGCGCGCGCCGGGCATCCGCGATGAACTCCGCTGTGGACAGTGCGTGCGGCGCCATGAGGCCCACGAAGGCATCCACGACCACGAGGTCGACGGATGCATCGGGCATGGCCGCGAGGACCGCACGGCCGTCGCCCACGCTGACCTCGAGGCGCGGCACCGCATCAAGCATCAGGTGCTCGCGTGAGACCTGGACGATCCCGGCGTCACGCTCCACGACCCGCACGCGGGCCCGCCGGCGCGTGGCGACCAGATAGCGGGCGAGCGTGCATGGCCCGCCCCCGATCTGGACGGCATCGAGGGGGTCCTTCCCGCCGAACATCGCGTCAATGACCCCCACCAGATGCCGCAGGTACTCAAACCGGATGCGCGTGGGGTCGTCAAGATCGACGTGACTGGCCTCCACCCCGTCCATCAGCAACAGACGTCCCCCGGGGAACCCGGGGTTGCGGTCCTCCCGGATCTCGACGGTCACGTACTCCGTAACGATCGGGAAGGAGGGCGCACGCGGGATCCCCATCCCGCCACTGTGACAGACCCGCCCCGCGGACCCCCGCCCACCGCGGCCCCCGGAACGGAGCACACAGGGCGGGAGCCCGGATCGGCCAGGGCCGGGCACCGCCGTTCGGGGGCGGGGTGCTCATGCCAGCAACGCGCCTCCGTCCACCACGACCTGGGCTCCCGTCATGTACGACGACAGGTCCGACGCGAGGAAGAGCACGGCCCGTGCGATCTCGTCGGGCTCACCCATCCGGTGCATCGGGATGCGTGCGGTGAACGCCTTGAGAACGTCGTCACTACCCGCACCCATCTCCCGCACTCCCTCCGTGAGCACGCCGCCCGGAGCCACCGCGTTCACGCGGATGCCGTGTGTCGCCAGCTCGAGGGCCACGTTCTTGGTGAAGCCCCACATGCCGTGCTTCGAGGCGTCGTAGTGGGCAAGCCCGACCATCGCGGGGTGGAGGGCATCGATGGACGTGACGTTGACGATCACCCCGCCCGCGCCGTGCCCGACCATCGCCCGCGCGGCCTCACGGGTGCACAGGAAGACCCCGCGCAGGTTGACCGCCAGCACGCGGTCGAACTCCGCCGCGGCCATCTCAAGCATGGCGCGGGCAGGGAAGATGCCCGCGTTGTTCACCAGTACATCGAGCCCGCCCAGCGTGTCCACGCATGTGCGCACCGCCGCCGTCACCGCGGGCTCATCCGACACATCGGCGGGAACGGGCTCGGCCGTGCCCCCCGCCACGCGGATCTCCTCGGTCACGGCGAGCGCGAGGCCGCCATCGAGGTCGACGACCGCCACGGCGGCGCCGGCCTCGGCCAGCCTCAGGGCGCTTGCGCGCCCGATGCCGCGGCCCGCGC
>SXQZ01000159.1 GCA_005792725.1 Actinomycetota bacterium | reverse complement strand
TCGACGTGGGCGTAGTGGCGCCCTTCCGTCGAGTACTCCACGTGCGAGGTGGCGATGGTGATGCCGCGCTCACGCTCTTCGGGGGCATTGTCGATCTCATCGAAGCTGCGCACCTCGCCGCCGTACTTCTGGGCAAGCGTCTGGGTGATGGCAGCCGTAAGCGTCGTCTTGCCGTGGTCGACATGACCGATGGTGCCCACGTTCACGTGGGGCTTCGAACGGTCGAACTTCTCCTTCGCCATCACACGCTCCTCATGCGCGTCCGGGCGGACGCGTGACCATTGGGTCACCACCCGCCAGGTGCTTCCGATGCGGCCCCTACATGCAACGCGCGGCCCCGTTGGCCGCGCGTGGAGAGGCCCTTGCTCTTGCGAGCCGGGGGAACATAGCACGCCCATGGCGGCTCGCAAGGGGGACCCCGGTGAGCGGTCGCCGGCGGCGCACGGCAACGCGCCGGCGCGACCGGGGTGGCCATCCCGCGCATAGGATCGGGGCATGGACGGGGCCCGCCATGCGCTGCTGGAACTTGCCCGGGAGGCCCGCGGCGAGGTGCGCGGCGATACGGCCACCCGCGAGCTGTACGCCGTGGATGCCAGCCTCTACCGCCGGGTGCCGGTCGGGGCCCTCCTGGCGGGCTCGGCGGACGACCTCACGCTGGCCGTCACGGTGTGCGCACACCGCCGGATCCCCCTCACCATGCGGGGTGCGGGCACGAGCCTGGCGGGGCAGGCGGTGGGCCCCGGGCTCGTGGTGGACGGCTCGCGTCTTGGCAGCATCGAGGTGGACCCGGGCTCCATGACGGCCCGCGTGGGGCCGGGCACAGTGCTCGACGACCTCAACCGGGCCGCCGCCATGCACGACCTGATGTTCGGCCCCGATGTGGCCACCTCCAGCCGCGCCACCCTCGGCGGGATGATCGGCAACAACTCCGCGGGCGCGCGCTCCCTCATCCACGGGATGACGGCGGACCACCTCATCGAGGTGGACGTGGTGCTGGCCGACGGCACCCGTGCCGCGCTCCGCCGCGGCGGCCGGGCCCCCGCCGCGCTGGAGGCCGTGCGCCAGGTGGCCACCGACCGGGGCTTCCCCTCGCTCATGCGGCGCGTGTCGGGCTACGCGCTCGACCGCCTCACCGGGCCCGAACCCGACTGGCCGGCCTTCCTCGCGGGCAGCGAGGGCACCCTCGCGGTCATCCTCGGGGCCACGGTGCGGCTGGTGCCCCGGCCCCGCGCCACGGCCTTGGCCATCGTGCCCTACCCGGATGTGGACCAGGCCCTCGCCGCCGCGCCCGCAATCCTCGCCACCGGGCCCTCGGCCATCGAGTTGATGGACGCAAGCCTCCTGGACCCGGCCAACCGCGCGCCGCACGAGCGCGCACTGCTGGGACTCGCATCGCGGGCGCCCGCGAGGCTGGTGGTGGAGTACTGCGGCGAGGAGCGCGAGGTGGCCGGGCACGCCCGGGCCCTGCGCGGGGCGACCGCCATCACCGACCCCGCCGCGCAGGCGGCCGTGTGGACGATCCGGCGCACGGGCATCGCCCGGGCCCTGCGGACCGGGGGCGAGGAGAAGCCGATCCCCTTCATCGAGGACCCGGCGGTGCCACCCGAACACCTCGCCGCCTTCGCCCGTGAGGTGCGCCGCCTGCTCACGGACGAGGGACTGGGTGACGCCATCTGGTACGGGCACGCGAGCGTGGGCTGCCTTCACATCCGCCCGCTGGTGGACCTGCGCGCCCCGGGCGCACCCGCACGGATGCGCCGCGTGGCCGAGGGCGTGGCCGACCTGGTGGCCGCCCACGGCGGATCGCTGTCGGGCGAGCACGGCGACGGCCGCCTGCGCGGCGAGTTGCTGCCCCGGATGTACGGCCCCGACCTCCTGGCGCGCTTCGCCGCTGCCAAGCGGGCGCTCGACCCCGATCGAATCCTCAACCCCGGCGTCATCATTGACCCCGAACCGCTCGACTCCGGCCTGCGCATCATGGCGTCACCCCCGCTGCGCGACATCCCCACGACGGCGGCGTTCACCGACACGGGCGGCCTGCAGCGCGCGGTGGAGGCCTGCAACGGCAACGGCCAGTGCCGCCGCACCGACGCCGTCATGTGCCCGTCATACCAGGCGCTCCGGGACGAGCGCCACTCCACGCGCGGCCGCGCCGTGCTGCTGCGCGCCGCCATCGAGGGCCGGCTCGACCTGGGCCTGGCCGATCCCGGGCTGCATGAGGCCCTGGACCTGTGCCTCTCATGCCGGGCCTGCGCCACCGAGTGCCCGGCCGGCGTGGACATGTCGCGCCTCAAGATCGAGGCGCTGGTGCACCGCCACGCCGAGCAGCGCCCCTCCCCCGCCGTGCTCGCGGCCGCCCACGCACACGACCTCATGCGCTCGGGATCGGCCTCGCCGCGGCTGGCCAGGCACGTCGCACGCGCCGTCGCCCGGCGCATGGAGCGCCCACCGCCCCTACCTGTGCGCGAATGGCGCCCACCCGCGCCGCCCGCGACCGGCAAGCCCCTGGGACTCTTCGCCGACACCTGGACGCGCT
>SXQZ01000158.1 GCA_005792725.1 Actinomycetota bacterium | reverse complement strand
GTCTCGCTCGTCGTCGAGGCCGGCGGCATCTTCGGCTTCCTCGGGCCGAACGGGGCCGGGAAGAGCACCACCGTGCGCATGCTCACCACTCTGCTGCGCCCCACCTCGGGCACCGCACGGGTCGCCGGATACGACGTGATGGGCGACCCGGCCGCCGTGCGCAGGCGCATCGGCGTCGCCCTGCAGGACGCCGCGATCGATCCCTACATGACGGGCCGCGAGCTTCTGCGCCTCCAGGGCGTACTGCACGGGCTGCCGCGCGCCGGGTGCCGTGCACGCGCCGACGACCTGCTCGGGCGCGTGGGGCTCGAGGATGCCGCCGACCGGCGCGTCGGGACCTACTCCGGGGGAATGCGCCGTCGGCTGGATCTGGCGCTGTCCCTGGTCCACGAGCCCGTGGTCCTCTTCCTTGACGAGCCGACCACCGGCCTTGACCCGACCTCGCGCGTCGCCCTGTGGGATGAGGTGCGCAGGCTCAATGCCGAGCACGGCACCACGATCTTCCTCACCACCCAGTACCTCGAGGAGGCCGATCAGCTCGCGGACCGGGTGGCGATCATCGACGACGGGCGCATCGTCGCCGATGGCTCCCCGGCCGCGCTCAAGGCGGGAATCGGCGAGCCCCTGCTCACCGTGACCGCCGGCGAGGGGTCAACCCCGGAGGCCATCGCGCGCGTCCTCGCCCGCTTCGGTGAGATCGTCCCCGGGTCGGCGGAAAACGGCGCGGGTGTGCGCCTGCCGGGCGGGTCGTCCGCACTGGCCGACGCCGTGCGCGCCATGGACGACGCCGGGGTGCACTTCCACGCCATCGACCTCACCGAGCCGAGCCTCGACGATGTCTTCCTGAAGTGCACCGGGCGCCACCTCGAAGGCGCCGGCCCCGCCGCCGGGTGAGCACCGCCGCGCGTCAGACGGTCGCCCTCGCCTGGCGGTCCATCCTCACCACCGTCCGCCTTCCCCAGGCGTGGTTCCCGGCGCTCTTCTTCCCGCTCGTCCTCATGGCGATCTTCACGGCGTCGTTCGGCGGCGCGCCCGGTGCAGTGCCGGGCTTCCCGCCGGTGCGGGGCTTCCTTGACTTCGCCGTCTGCGGCGCCATCGTTCAGGGGGTGCTGATCGCCGGGACCTCCGCCGGCGCCGCCTTCGCCACCGACATCGAGGGGGGCTTCTTCGACCGCCTCGTGGCCTCCCCCACGTCGCGGGTGGCGATCCTCACCGGACGCCTCGGCGCCTCGAAGGCCCTCGGGCTGTTCCAGGCCGTGCTGTTCATCGGCATCGCGTGGCTCGCCGGGGCCCGGGTGGACGGCGGTGTCACGGGATTCATCGTGGTCATCGTCATCGCCATGCTCTTCGCGGCGGCCGTCGGCGGCCTCGGCGTCTACCTGGCGCTGCGCACGGGTTCGGGCGAGGCAGTACAGGGGATGTTCCCCCTGTTCTTCGCCCTGCTCTTCTTCTCGTCGGCCTTCTTCCCCATCGAGACGATGACCGGGTGGTACGCGGCCGTGGCCCGCGCCAATCCCATCACCTACCTGGTCGAGGCCATGCGCCTCGAGATCATCGGCGGCGCCACGATCTGGACGAGCCTGACCGGCATCGGAATCGCCGTCGGACTCGGGGCCATCACCATCGGCGCCTCGGCCCTGGCCCTCCGCCGTCGGCTGAGGGAGGCGGCGTGAGGGTGATCACGGTCAGCCTCGGCCTTGCCGGGCGCAACCTGCTGCTGGTACGGCGCGTGCCGTCGGTATTCATCCCGTCGCTGGTGATGCCGCTGTTCATCCTCATCGCGACGGCAGGGGCCTTCCACGGCATCGGGGCGCTTCCACAGTTCGCAGGCGGGTCGTACCTCGCATTCACCATCCCGATGGCGGCAACGATGGGGGCGGGGTTCGCGGGCATCAACTCGGGCATGACCCTCGCCCGCGATCTCGAGGGCGGGTTCTTCGACCGCCTGCAGTCGAGCCCGGCCCCGCGGCTGTCGCTCATCCTGGGCCCCATGCTCGCAGCGCAGGCGCGCAGCCTCGTCACAACCGTGGTGGTCTTCATCGCGGGAATGATCGGCGCGGTCATGCTGCCGGGCCTCGCCGCCACGCTCCTCATCGCCCTGTTCGCGCTGCTGTTCGCCGCCGCCGCCTCGTTCTGGGCCATCGGGGTCGCCCTGCGCACCCGCACCGTTCAGGCCGCGCCGATCATGCAGCTCGCAGTGTTCCTCTCGGTCTTCATGTCGGTGGCCTACGTGCCGCAGGACGCCATGCATGGCTGGCTCGCCGTCGTCGCGGGCTACAACCCGGTCACGTACATCCTCAACGCCGCGCGCAGTGCCGAGATCACCGGCACGGTCATGTGGGCCGAGACCTGGCCGGGGCTCGTGGCCGCGGGCGCGCTGGTGGTGGTGCTCGGGGCGTTTGCGATCCACCCGCTGCGCCACCTCGGGAGCCGATGAGCGCCGGCACGTCCGGCACGGCGTCAGGGAATGCCGGCGCCCGTCCACGCGTGGCGTAGCCGCAACAGGCCGGTGAGGCTCTTCGCGTCGTGCACGACGGCGATGAGGCGATCCCTGTCGTCGAGGGGCCACGGCACCACCTCGATCTCCTCCTCGGCGATCGGCGTGTGATCCACCGGTACCAGGTCGGTGGCCAGGAAGCAGTGGATGTACTCCGCAAGGATTGCCGGCGCGCTGAAGAAGCCACCCCAGTCCCGCCAGGTGCCCGCGGCGCGCCCGACCTCCTCGGCCAGTTCGCGGCGGGCGCACTCCAGTGGGGCCTCGCCCGGCACGTCGAGCTTCCCGGCGGGCAATTCGAGCAGGTACTCCCCGACCGCTTCGCGGGGCTGGCGCACCATCAGCACGTGAGCACCGTCCACGGGCACCATGACCACGGCCCCGGGGTGCGCGATGACCTCGCGCCGTACGACCCGGCCATTCGGCCGCCGGAACCGCACCACCGACAGGTCCACGACCTCACCGTCGTACACCGGCTGACACGCCTCCACCGCCAGACCGTTGATGGGCGGTCCGCCCTCGCCCCCACGCGGGTCGTCGGTCACAAACGGGCGTCGGCGATGATGGCGAGGGTCACGTCCACCATCGCCTCGATGTCGGCGATGCGAATGCGCTCCTCCGGCGTGTGGACGTCCACCATCGCGTTGCACAGGTTGACCGCGGAAAACCCGTTGACCAGCAGCGCATTGACGTCGGAGCCCCCACCCGAGGCCCGGAAGACCGGTGCGAACCCGCAGGCGGCCAGGGCGCGCGCCGCGCGCGCCACCTGCGGCGCATCCTCGTCCAGGACGTAGCCCGTGAAATGATCGCGCACGCTGACCTCGACGTCGCATTCACACTCGGTGGCCGCCCAGGTGACGGCGTCGAGCATGGCCGTGACCTGCCGGTCCAGCGCCCCGGGGTCGAGCGAGCGGCACTCCGCGGCAACCACGCATTCGCTGGCCACCACGTTGGTGGCCGACCCACCCGAGATCGTGCCGATGTTCGCGGTGGTCCGCTCGTCGATCCGTCCGAGCGGCATGGCCGCAATGGCCCGGGACGTGGCGGTGATCGCGCTGCGACCGGCCTCCGGGTGGATACCCGCATGGGCCGCCACGCCCCGCACGGTCATCAGGATCTCCCGGTTCGTGGGAGCCGAGGTGACGATTCCCCCGATCGGCCCCGTGTGGTCGAACACGAACCCGTGGGCGGCCCGGAGAACGCCGGGGTCGAAGAACGCCGCCCCCCGGAGCCCGACCTCCTCGCAGGGCGTGAACAGCAGCTCGATGCCCGCGTGGGGGATCCCCTCGCGCACCACGCGGTCGAGCGCGTGCAGGAGGGCGGCCACCGCCGACTTGTCATCGCCACCCAGGATCGCCGCATGGCGATTCGTGAGGACGCCGTCCGCCTCCACGACCTCGATCGGCCCGAGCACGGGCACGGTGTCGAGGTGGGCGCAGAACATGATGGGAACGCCCTCCGCCGTGGGTGCAAACCGGGCGACGATGTTGTTGCACCCGGCACCCGCCAGCGACGTGGCGGCGGTGTCCTCGGACACCTCGGCCCCCATCCGCGCCAATTCGGACCGCACCGCGGCGGCCACCGCCCCCTCATCCCCCGACGGGGACGGGATCTCGCACAGGCGCACGAATAGTCGCGCCACCTCGGGCAGCGCGGCCGTGGCGGGCGCGGTCACGCCACCTGGGATGCGGCGGCGGTGCCCCCGCCGCCCACCCCCGCACGCACGGCCGCCGCGCCCACGAAGGCCCGGAAGAGCGGCTGGGGGCGCGTGGGGCGGCTCTTGAACTCGGGGTGGTACTGGCTGGCGACGAAGAACGGGTGCCCGGGCAGCTCGATGCACTCGACCAGACGTCCGTCGGGCGAGCGCCCGCAGGTGACCAGGCCGTGCTCCTCCAGTCGCGGGCGCAGGGCGGGGTTCACCTCATACCGGTGCCGGTGCCGCTCCTGGATGGAGTCCACGTCGCCGTACAGCGCCCGCACGAGGGTGCCCGGCACCAGCGCCACCGGGCCACCGCCGAGGCGCATGGTGCCGCCGCGCTCCTCGATCTGGCGCTGTTCGGGCAGCAGGTCGATGACCGGGTACGGCGTCTCAAGGTCGAACTCCGTGGAGTTCGCGCCGTCCATCCCGCACACGTTGCGGGCGAACTCGACGACTGCCACCTGCATGCCGAGGC
>SXQZ01000157.1 GCA_005792725.1 Actinomycetota bacterium | reverse complement strand
GGGGTGGGGGAGGCGCCGCCGCGGGCGGCGGGGACGAGTGTGAGGTGGGTTCGCGTGTGCATGCGAACAAATGTACGAACCCGATCGGACGGAACAGGTGTTCTCAGTGCACGCGGCGTTGCGCAGCGGGCTGGGGGAGTGCACGACGCGTTGCGAGGTGCTCCCGGGAGGCGATGTGGGGTGCAGGGACCAGAGATTGGGGAGAATGGGTTGCATTGTGGGGAGTACGGGGGTAGGTTCCGGCCCGTGGCTCCCCGTCTGCTCAGCGGCACATTTGAGTGCAGCCTCGATGACCGGTTCCGGGTGGCGATCCCCGCCCGCCTGCGCGATCCATTCGCCGACGGCACGGTGACCGCGTGGTGGCTCGATGACTGTCTGGTGGTGGTGCCGCGGATGGCGTGGCCCGGCTTCATCGAGGACACGTTCGGGCGTATGAGCGTGCTGGACGACGACCAGCGCGAGCTCAGCCGGTTCCTCCTGGCGGGGGCATTTGAACAGGAGGGCCTCGACAAGCAGGGCCGGCTGCTCGTGCCCGCCGAACTGCGCGAGCATGCCGGGCTCGATGGCAAGGTGAAGGTGCTCGGAGCCGGGGCGTACCTGGAGTTGTGGAACCCCGGTCGGCTCGCCGAGCGCTTCCAGCGGCTCCGGGAGGACGGCGTGGCGCAGCGCGCCGCACGTTTGGCCCAGCGCATGGACGGGGGCCGGGGATGACCGCGGCGGCGTCGCGCATCGAGGTCGCTCCCGCGGCCGCCGGCGGCGCCCCCCACGTACCGGTCCTCCTCGATCAGGTCCTGGCGCTCACCGCACCCGCCGCCGGTGAGACGGTGGTGGACTGCACCTTCGGGGCGGGTGGGCATGCCACGGCCCTCGCGGCGCGCGTGGGGCCCGCCGGTACGTTGGTCGGTATTGACCGCGACCCCGAGGCGGCCCGTCACTTCGAGGCGTTGGTGCCGGCGATGCCCTGCCCGGCGCGCCTGATGCGGGCCGACTTCGCCACGGGGCTGCGGGACCTCGTCTCGGACGGGGCGGCGGCCGACGTCATCCTCATGGACCTCGGGCTGTCATCGATGCAGGTGGACACCACCGAGCGCGGCTTCTCGTACTCACGGCCGGCGCCGCTCGACATGCGCATGGACCCGTCGCTGGAGATGACCGCCGCCGATCTCGTGAACAGCGCCCCGGAGGGTGACCTCATGCGCGGGTTCCGCGACTACGGGGAGGAGCGCTACGCCCGGCAGATCGCGCGGGCCATCGTGCGCCGTCGCGCCCTGCGCCCCATCGTCACCACCGGGGACCTGGTCGAGGTGATCCGCGGCGCCGTGCCCACCCCTGCGCTGTTCGCCGGCGGGCATCCCGCGAAGCGTGTCTTCCAGGCCTTGCGGATCGAGGTGAACGACGAACTCGGGATCCTCGGGCGCGCCCTGCCCGAGGCCTTCGCCCTGCTCCGCCCCGGCGGACGGCTGGCCGTCATCTCGTTCCAGTCCCTCGAGGACCGGATGGTGAAGCGGTTCATGCGCGACCGGACGCGGGGCTGCATCTGCCCCCCCGACCTTCCGGTGTGCGGCTGCGGGCAGTCACCCGAGGGACGCCTGGTGACCCCGCGGGCCGTCAAGGCCGTGACCGCCGAGGTGGTCGCCAATCCGCGGGCTCACTCTGCGCGCCTGCGGGTGATCCGGAAGGCCGACGCGTGAGCCCGCGGGGAGGGGCGGCGCGCGCGCTGCCCGCGGCGAACCCGGTGTACCCCGGTGACCGCCAGCGCTCCGGTTCGAGTCACCCGCTGCGGGCTCCGGACCCCGGTGACCCCCACCGTTCCGGTGCCGCTCACCCCCGTCGGGACCCGGGGGCCGCCGGGCGGGGGTTCCGGCCGCGCGTCGTGCATTCGCGCACGCCGAACCTGCTCGACCGCCTGCACCTGCGGGGTGTCCGGCTGGCGTGGGTGCTCGTGCCGGTCATCGCGCTGCTGCTGGGCGGCGTGGTGTTCGTGAATGTGCAGCGCCTCAACCTGACCACCCAGACCGGCCGGACGGTCGACATGTACAACGAGGCTCAGGGCGACATCCTCCGGCTGCGTGCCCTGCTGGCCGAGAAGGATGGGCAGGTCGTGGACCAGGCGGCCACGCGCCTCGGCATGGTTCAGGCGCCCGGCAGCGGGCTGACCTACGTGAGCGTCCCGAAGGAGGCGCGCATTGCGCCGAAGCAGGCGCCGCGCACCCGCTGAGGCCTCCCGGCGGGGACGCCGGGGGGCCGACACCGACCGGGTGGCCACACGGCGAATCCGGCTGATCGCCATCGCGACGGTGGCGGTGCTGGGCGTGATGGCCGTGCGCGCCGGATGGATCGCCACCGTCGAGGCGGGTGATCTGTCGAAGCGGGCCCGTGACCAGCACGAGAGCACCATCCGGCTGCCTGCCCCGCGCGGGCCGATCCTCTCGGCCGACGGCCGCGAGATGGCAGTCGACAAGCACGCGGTCGCGGTCACGGCCACGCCATACCTGATCACGGACAAGCGCGGTACCGCCGAGAAGATCGCCACCGCGGTGGGCCTGCCCGTGCGCGAGGTCGAGCAGCGGATCTCGGGGCGGGGGGGCTACGCCATGCTCAACACCGGGGTTGACCAGCCGCGCGAACGCTACCTGCGTCGGCTCGACCTCCCGGGGATCACGCTGCAGGATACCCAGAAGCGGCTGTATCCTCTGGGGTCCGTGGCGGCGCAGGTGGTGGGGATGACCGACGACTGGGGCGTCGGGCTGACCGGCTTCGAGAAGGCCATGGAGTCACGCCTGAAGGGCCGGGAGGGCATGCGCGAGGAGGCGCGTGACCCCAACGGCGAGGCCCTGCAGATCATCGCGGACCGCGCCCCGGAGCCGGGCACGCCCATCATCCTCACGCTCAACAGCGCCATCCAGCAGAAGACCGAGGCCGTCCTGGCGCAGGTGGTGGACGAGAACGAGGCGACGGCGGCCTCGGCGATCGTGATGCGGCCGGATACGGGTGAGGTGCTGGCGATGGCCACCGTGCCCGGCTTCAACCCGAACGACCGCGACACGTTCGAGCCCGACGCCGAGCGCGTGCGTTCGATCACCGATGCGTACGAGCCCGGCTCCACGTTCAAGGTGGTGGCGATCGCCGGGGCTATCGAGGAGGGTGCCGTCACGCGCACCACGAGGTTCGATCTGCCCGAGACCCTCACGCTGTACGACCGGACCCTGGGGGAGGCCCACTACCGGCCGTCCGTCGCCTGGACCACTCAGGAAATCCTGCAGAACTCCAGCAACGTCGGCACGGTGATGATCGCCCAGACACTGGGCCAGCGGAAGACCTACGAGTGGATCCAGAGGTTCGGATTCGGCGCCAAGACGGGCATCGACTATCCCGGGGAGGTCGGGGGCTCGCTACCGGCCTACGAGGACTGGTCGGGTGTGTCCATCCTCAACATCCCCATCGGGCAGGGTGTCTCGGCGACGCTCGCGCAGATGGCCGAGGCCTACGGCGCCATCGCGAACCGGGGCCGCATGGTCCCGCCGCATGTCGTGAAGAAGGTCGGGAACCGGGTCCTGTCGCACCCCCGCGGCCAGCAGATCATCAGCCCGGCGACCGCCGAGCAGGTGAACATCATGCTGCAGAAGGTGGTGAGCGACGACGGCACCGGCAAGGAGGCCCGGATCGAGGGGTACACCGCGGGCGGCAAGACGGGCACGGCGAACAAGATCGACCGCACGACGGGTCTCTACACGGAGACCTACATCGCGTCCTTCGTCGGTTATGCCCCCGCCACGCACCCCGGTGTGGTGGTCGCGGTGATGGTGGACGAACCCGCGGCCGGCAGCTACTACGGTGGCGACGTCGCCGCCCCGGCGTTCGAGCAGATCACGGCATTCGCCCTGCGCCAGCTGCACATCGCCCCGTGATGCCGTAGCCGGGCACGCTGGTAACGTGGCCCTCCGGATGAGGCTCCTCGACCTGACCGGCGGCGTGCCCGGGGTGCGGCTCGTGGCGCCGGGTGAGGCAACGCCGGACATCATGGCGATCCGGTACCGGTCGTCCGACGTCGCACCGGGCGACCTCTTCGCCTGCCTGCCCGGCACCCACGCGGACGGCCACGACTTCGCGCCGGACGCCGTGGCCCGCGGGGCCGCGGCCCTGCTGGTGCGGCGGCCCCTCGACCTGCCGGTTCCCCAGGTGGTGGCCCGGGACCCCCGGGCCGCGATGGCCATCATGGCCGCGCGTCTCGCGGGCGACCCTTCCCGGGACCTCGACGTGGTGGGCATCACCGGGACGAATGGCAAGACGACCAGCGCGTACCTGATGCAGTCGGTGCTGCGTGCCGCCGGCCGGCCGTGCGGGCTCATCGGCACCGTCGAGGTCGTGGTGGGCGGGCGCTCCTCGGTACCCACCCACACCACACCGGAGAGCGTGGAGATCCAGGCGTTGCTCGCCGCGATGCGCGATTCGGGGGACCCCGCCGGCGCGATGGGGGTCTCCTCGCACGCGCTCGCGCAGGCCCGCGTGGCCGGGTTGGAGTTCGCGGCCGCCATCTTCACCAACCTTACGCGCGACCACCTCGACTACCACGGCGACGAGCAGTCGTACTTCGCCGCCAAGCGCCTGCTGTTCGAGCGCCCCGCGGGGCACGGCGCCAACCCGCCCGCGGCGGTGAACGTGGACGACGCGTGGGGCCGGGGGCTGGCCATGGCGCGCCCCATGGTGGGCTATGGGATCGATTCGGGCGATGCCGATGTGGCGCCCGAGGTCCTCGATCTGGGGTCGGCCGGCTTCACGGCCACCGTGCGGACCCCGCGCGGGCCGCTCGAGGTGGCCAGCGCCCTGCGCGGCCGGTTCAACGTGCTCAATGTGCTGGGGGTCGTGGCCGCGGGCGAGGCCATGGGCCTTGACCATGCGGCCGTGGCCGCGGGAATCGCGGCCGTGCAGGGGGTTCCGGGGCGCCTGGAGCCGATCGAGATGGGCCAGCCCTTCCAGGTGCTCGTGGACTACGCCCACACCCCGGACTCACTCGAGAACGTTCTCCGTGCCACTCGCGACCTCGCGGGTGATGGGCGGCTGATCGTGCTGTTCGGGTGCGGGGGCGACCGCGACACCGGCAAGCGCCCGCAGATGGGGGCCATCGGCCGGCGGCTCTCCGATGTGTGCATCGTCACCTCGGACAACCCGCGCAGCGAGGATCCCGAGGCCATCATCGGTGAGATCGTGGCGGGTGCCGCCGACGGGCCCGCCGATCTCGTCGTGCAGGCGGATCGCCGCGCCGCCATCACCGACGCCATCGCCATGGCGTCGCCGGGCGACGTGGTGCTGATCGCCGGCAAGGGGCATGAGCCGGGGCAGGAGGCCGGGGGCGTGGTGACGCCCTTCGACGACCGTGATGTGGCCCGCGAGGTGCTGGGAGCGGGGCGCGCGGCATGAAGGTGGGAATCGCCGACATGATCCGGTGGTCCGGCGCGTCCCAGGTGGCGGGACCGGACGACGTCCGGTGCGACGGCGCCACGTCCGACAGCCGCGACCCCCAGGCGGGACAGTTGTTCGTGGGCGTTCCCGGCGAGAACGTGGACGGGGGACTGCATGCGGCCGAGGCCGTCGCCGCGGGGGCGGCGGCCGTGCTCATCTCGGAGGAGGCCCAGGCCGAGGTCGGGGATGACCTGCGTGACTCCGGCGCGGCGGTGCTGGTGCACCGCGATCCCGTCGCGGCCCTCGGGTTGATCGGCCGCGGCGCCCTGCAACGCCTGGGCGCCCGGGTGGTCGGGGTCACCGGCTCCTACGGGAAGACCTCCACGAAGGATTCCGTGGTGGCCGTGCTGCGGGCCGCGGGGGTGCGTGCCGAGGGCACGCCCGGCAACCGCAACACCGAGGTCGGCGTGCCGTTGAGCATCCTCGGCCTGCCGGCGGACACCGAGGTGGCCGTGGTCGAGATGGGCATGCGCGGAGCGGGTCAGGTGGCCGCCCTCGCCGCCCTCGCCCCTCCCGATGTGGCGGTCATCACGGCGGTTGGCCCGGTGCACCTGGAGTTGCTGGGAACCATCGAGGCCGTCGCCGCCGCCAAGGCGGAGATCCTCACCGGTCTGGGGGAGGGGGGTGCGGCGGTGGTGCCCGCCAACGAGCCCCTGATCGCCCGGCACGTGGCCGCGCTGCCCGCGTGCGTGGAGGTGCGGCGCTTCGGGGACGAACCCGCCGTGCCCCTTGACCTGGGCGAGTTGAAGGCGTGGGAGCGCCGGAACATGGCCGCGGGCGTCGAGGCCGCGATCGCGCTGGGACTCCCGCCCGCCCCGGGCGCCCGCGTCACGCTCGCGCGCTCGGCGATGCGGGGTATCGAGCATCCGCTGCCGGGCGGCGGCACGCTGATCGAGGATTGCTACAACGCGAACCCGCCGGCCATGGAGGCGGCCCTCGCCGATCTCTGCCGCCGCCCCGGGCGCCACGTGGCGGTGCTCGCCGACATGCTCGAACTGGGCCCTGCCGAGGCGGCGTTCCACCGCGGCGTGGGGGAGCGGGCGAAGGACCTCGGAGTGGACCTGCTGGTGGCCGTGGGGTCGCGGGCCGCGGCGTACCCGGATGGGGCGCGCGGCGTGGAGTGCGTCGCGTTCGCCGCCACCGACGACGCCGTCGCCGGTGTGCCCGCCCTGGTCGAACCCGGTGACGTGGTGCTGGTGAAGGGATCGCGCGGCATGGCCATGGAGCGCGTGGCCCGGGCGATCCTCGGGGAGGGCTAGCCGGTGCCGCGCCTTCTCATCGCGGCCATCGGCGCCGCCATGCTGCTCCTCGTCCTGGGTCCACGGGTCATCCGCTGGCTGCGCGACCACGAGGTGGGCCAGTTCATCCGTCCGCGCGGCGAGATCCCCGATGCGCACGCGGAGAAGCAGGGCACGCCCACCATGGGCGGCCTGCTGATCCTCTTCGCGATGACCGTGCCGTTCCTCATCCTGTCCACGCGCGGCACGGCCGCCATGCTCGTGCTGTTCGCCACCCTGGCCTGCGGCGCCGTGGGGTTCGCCGACGACTGGATCAAGATCGTCAAGAAGCGGTCGCTCGGCCTCTCGGGCCGCGGGAAGATGCTGGCTCTCCTCGTCATCGCGGTGGCCCTCACCGTCGTTGCCGTGGAGGTGGTGGGGGTGCCGACCACCATCGACTTCCACGTGGTCGACTACTCGCTGGAGATCGGCCCGATTGCATTCGGCATCGTGGTGTTCCTCGTGCTGGCCGGCGCCACCAACGCCGTCAACCTGACGGACGGCCTCGACGGCCTTGCCGCCGGCACCATGGCCATCGCCCTGCTGGCGTACGTCGGCATGACGTTCGTCGTGCCCGGGCAGCGCGACACGGCCATCCTGGCCGCCTGCCTCATGGGTGCCTGCGTGGGCTTCCTCTGGTTCAACTCGTACCCCGCGTCGGTGTTCATGGGGGACACCGGGTCGTTCGCCCTGGGCGGTGCGCTCGCCGCCCTCGCCGTGATGACCAAGACCGAGGTGCTGCTGCTGTTCATCGGTGGCGTGTTCGTGATCGAGGCGCTGTCGGTGATCATCCAGGTCCTCGTCTTTAAGCGCACCCGCCGACGCGTGTTCCTGATGGCCCCCGTGCACCATCACTTCGAGATGGCCGGCTGGAGCGAGACCAAGATCATCGTCCGCTTCTGGCTCATCGCCCTGGTATTCGCGGGAATCGGCTTCACGCTCTTCTTCCGCACCCTCGCCGCATGAGCGCCCTGCCCGACCCGGGGCGGGCCCTCGTGGTGGGCATTGCGAAGTCGGGTCGCGCGGCGGCGGTGCTGCTGCGCGACCTCGGGTGGGAGGTGGTGGCCGTGGACCGCGCGGATGTGGATGCCCGTGACCTCGCGGCGGTGGGAATCGAGGTACGCGCGCCCAGCGAGGAGCCCGTACCCGCCGACCTGGTCATCCGCAGCCCCGGGGTACCGCGCGGGGCCCCGCCGGTGGCCGCGGCCTACGCGGCCGGCACCCCCGTATGGAGCGAGATCGAGCTGGCGTCGCGGGCGATGCCGAATCCGATCATGGGGGTCACCGGCACCAACGGCAAGACCACGACCACCGAACTCCTGGCCCACGTGCTGCGCGAGGGCGGGATGGGCGCGGTGGCCTGCGGCAACGTGGGCACGCCCATGGCCTCACTGGTGGGCGAGGTGCCGGGTGATACCTGGCTGGTGGCCGAGTGTTCGTCGTTTCAGCTGGAGGACACCCCCACGTTCCGCCCGCATGCCGCGGTGCTGCTGAACGTGACGCCCGACCACATGGATCGCTACCCCGATCTCGACGCCTACCGGCGCGCGAAGATGAACCTGTTCGCGCATCAGGGTCCGCACGACCTCGCCATCGTTCCGCGTGGGCTGCGGCCACCCGGCGCGGCCCCCGCCATGCATATCTCGCCTGCGGGCGACGACGGGCCCGGCACCGTGGCCTGGGCTGAGGGCGGGTTGCATGTGCGCGGTCTGGGGCGGGTGGCCCCATGGGATGAGATTCCCCTACGTGGAGCACATAACCGGGGGAATGCCATGGCCGCCGCCGCGATGGCGGCGCACGCCGGGCTGGGTGCCGGGGAGATCGCATCCGGGCTCGCGACCTTCCCCGGGGTGCCCCACCGCCTCGAGGTGGTGGGGTCGGTCCGGGGCGTCGCCTTCGTGAACGACTCCAAGGCCACGAATCCCGCCGCGGCGATCGCCGCGCTCGATGCGTATCCCCGTCATGTGCGCCTGATCGCGGGCGGAAGCAGCAAGGGCGCGTCATTCGACGAGCTGGCACGGGCCGCGGCGGGCACCGTGGAGCGTGCCTACCTCATCGGTGAGACGGCGCCCGGGATCCAGGTGGCCCTCGCGGCCGCGGAGGTGCCGACCACCTGCGTGGGCGACCTGGTGTCCGCCGTGTCCCGCGCGTTGTCGGATGCGGCCCCGGGGGATGTGGTGCTGCTGTCCCCGGCGTGTGCATCGTTCGACCAGTTCACCGGCTACGCGCACCGCGGGGAGGTGTTCCGCGAGGCAGCCCGGGAGGCCGGGGCCGGGTAGGGAAGGGCGATGGCGTGGCGAAAAGGGCCATGTGCCGCCCGCGCCCTCTGACACCGCCCGCCGGACCCGGTCCGCGCGGCGGCGCCGGGCGGGGGGCGAGGTGGCGCCCGAGGCGGTGCTTTCGGTCGCCATCCTGATGCTGGTGTGCATCGGAGTGGTGATGGTCTATTCGGCCTCGAGTGCGAGCGCACTGCTGGACGCCGCCAACCCGTCGGGCATGCTCCTGCGGCAGGGGATCTTCGCCGTGATCGCGCTGATTGCGTTCGGGGTATGCGCCCGGGTGGACCCGGCCATGATCCTGCGGCTGGGCCGGCCCGCCCTGCTGCTGGCCGTCGGCCTGCTGCTGGTGGTGCTGGTGCCCGGCATCGGCCTCGAGGCCAACGGCGCCCGCAGCTGGCTCGGCCTCGGCCAGGTGCAGATGCAGCCGTCCGAGTTCGCCAAGCTCGCGCTCATCGTGTGGCTCGCCGCGTATCTCGCACGGAATGCCGGGCGGCTCGGCACCTGGGAGGGGCTGAAGTGGCCTCTGGGGATCATGGCGGCGATGGGTAGCCTGCTCATGTTCGAGCCCGACCTCGGCACCGCGATCGTCCTGCTGTCCGCGGCATTCCTCATGCTCGTGCTGGCCGGGGTACCGGGGCGCATCCTCGGGGTGCTGGCCGCCGCCGCCGCCGTGCTCACCGCCGCGCTCATCGTGGCGGCGCCCTACCGTACGGCCCGCCTCCGGTCATTCCTGGACCCCTGGTCCGACCCCGAGGGGAACGGGTTCCAGGTGGTGCAGGCCGAGCTCGCGCTGGGAAGCGGCGGCGTGAGCGGCGTGGGGCTGGGGAACGGACTCCAGAAGGTGAACTACCTGCCGGAGGCGCACACCGACATGATCATGGCGACCATCGGCGAGGAACTCGGCCTCGTGGGCGTGCTGGGGGTGATCGCCCTGGTCGGGGTCGTCATCTGGAGCGGCTACCGTATCGCCATGGCGGCGCCGGATCTCCGGCTCAGGCTTCTGGCCGGCGGGCTGGTGTCGCTCATCAGCATTCAGGCGGTCGTCAACCTCGGGGCGGTCCTCGGACTCCTCCCCGTGACCGGCGTGCCGCTGCCCTTCGTCAGTTATGGGGGAAGCAGCCTCGTCGTCCTCACCGCAGCATCCGGGATCCTCGTCGGAATCAGCCGGCGCTCGCGGGGTCGGCGCCTCAGCGTCGTCCGCGACCCCGCCGCTCCGGGTGGTGATCGCCGCCGGCGGGACCGCCGGGCACATCATGCCGGCGCTCGCGCTGGCTGAGGAGCTTCGCGCCCGCGGCATCGAGGTGAGCTTTGCCGGGGTCCCCGGCCGCGCCGGTTCGGGCATCCCTGCCCGTCACGGCTACCCGGAGGATCATGTGCCCCTGAGGGGGTTCGACCGGCGTCTCACGCTGCGCAACCTGTGGGCGGCGGTGCTGGCGGCGCTGGCCGTGCCCCGCATGATGGGCGTGATCCGCCGCCGCCGGGCCGACGTGGTGGTGGGGGGTGGCGGCTACATGGCCGGCCCGGCCGCCATCGCGGGCCGCCTCCTCCGCCGCCGCGTCGTGCTGATGGAGGCCGACTCGCGGCTGGGGCTGGCCAACCGCCTGGCCGCGCCCCTGGCCACGCGGGTGGCCCTGGCGTTCCCCGTGGCCGGCC
>SXQZ01000156.1 GCA_005792725.1 Actinomycetota bacterium | reverse complement strand
TGGTGCCGTGGCCGTCGGACGCCGCGTTGCGCGCATCGGGGACGACGGCGCGTACTCGGTCACGTACACCGCCCCGATCGGCACCGAACCGGTGACCGTGACCGCCACCACGGGGGTCGGCGCCGTCGCGCGCACCGAGGTGACGGTGACCCGCGCCCCGGCGACCCGGCACGCGGCCCCGCGGGCGCCGCGACCGCTCGGGCTGGGTGTGCGGGTATCGCGGCCCTGGGCCACGGTGGTATTCCGCCTTCCGGTGCAGGCCGTCTGGCGCGTCGAGATGCGACTCCGGCTGCCCGGGGCCCGTCGGGCCGACGCCTTCCGCCTGATCGCGTCACGGTCCGGGGGACCCGCCGCCGGGCGCCGGACCATACGCCTCCGAATCCCCACGGCCACGTCGGCGGGGCGCTACCAGGTGCGCGTGCTGATGTCGTCGGCCACGGGCCTGGGCACCACGGCACGTACCCTTTCCGTGCCGTGACCTTCCCGCTTCGCACCTCGCGCTGGACGCGCATCCTCACGTCGTCGCGTGGCCCCTTCGAGGCCGAGGTCACCGACGAGGCCGTGAACGTGCGCATGGGATGGGTGGGGCACGCGGAGATCCCCATCGGGCACATCACCCGCATCTCGACCCACCGGTGGCCGTGGTTCGCGGGCCTGGGGGTGCGCATCACCAAGGGCATGGTGGCGTTCGTGCCCGCCGCGGGCGAGGGGGTCGTCCTCGAGATGGACACGCCGCTGGTGGTTCACACCCCCGTGGCGTGGGAGACCACCCGGGTGCTGGTGGGCGTGGCCGACCCGGCGGCGTTCGCCGAGGCCGTGGCGGCCCGGCGCGCCGCCGGCTGACGACCCGCGGGCCCTACGGCACCAGTTCGACGGCCATGAGGCGGTTGCCGTCGGGGTCGAGGAACTCCATGGAGAGCGCACCCCCCATGTCCTCCACCGGGTCACGCTTCGTGTTCGCCGCGGCCAGAGCGGCCTCGAGCGCCCGGATGTCGGGCACCCGGAAGGTGACCGTGGCGCCCCCCTGGTGCGGGGCCGTGGCGAGTTCGCCGAACAGGCCGATCTCGGTCGCGCCGACGGTGAACTGCGCCCAGTCGCGGCCGGCCCGCTGGCTCAACTCGAGCCCGAGCACGCCCTCGTAGAACGCGATCGAGCGCTCCATGCTGCACACCCCGTAGAACACGACGTCCACGCCTTCGATGAGTCCCACGTCCCCTGTGCCCCCATGGATCATGGCCCCCGGCGGGAGCCTGCCGTCGCGATGGTACCCGCGCCGGAGTACGATGCCGCGCCGTATGAGGGAGATCTAGCGAATGGCCATCCGGCGCCGCAGGCGCGAGCGTATGGAGCGCGTCGTCGGGGTCCCCGGGCTGTGGGCCACCGCCTACGGCAACGTCGGCTCTTCCATCTACTACGCGCTGGGCCTGGTGGCCGCGTACGCCCTGGGCCTCACCCCGCTGGTCTTCCTGTTCGCGGGCCTCATCTTCGCCGTCACGGCCATCACCTACACCGAGGGCACGGCGATGTTCCCGGAGGCAGGGGGCTCCTCGTCGTTCGCCCGCCATGCCTTCAACGAGGGCGCGGCCTTCGGGGCGGCGTGGGGCCAGATGCTCAACTACATCATCACGATCGCCATCTCGGCGTTCTTCGTGCCCCACTACCTCGGTGTGTTCTGGGAGCCGCTGCGCTCCAACCCGTGGGACATCATCGTGGGCATCGGGGTCGTCGGACTCATCGCGGTGCTCAACATCGTCGGGATCAAGGAGGCCGCGAAGCTCAATGTCGGCCTCGCACTGATCGACCTGGGCACGCAGATCCTGCTGGTGGTCGTCGGACTGTTCGTGGTGTTCTCCCCCACCACCGTCTGGGACAACATCGTGTGGGGCGTGGCCCCCACCTGGACCAACGTGATCATCGGCGTGACCCTCGCGATGATCGCCTACACGGGCATCGAGACGATCTCGAACATGGCCGAGGAGGCGCAGGTGCCCGAGCGCACCATCCCCGCCTCGATCCGCGCCACGGTCATCACCGTGCTCGTGATGTACGCGCTCATCCCCATCGTGGCCCTGTCGGCGCTACCGGTCACCCAGCAGGCGGACGGCACCTACTCGACCGAACTCGGCACGACCTACGCGGGTGACCCGATCCTGGGCATCGTCTCGAAGTTCGGGCTCAACGGCATGTGGCAGGTGCTGGTCGAGGGATTCGTCGGCGTCCTGGCCGCGACCATCCTGGTGATCGCCACCAACGCCGGCGTCATCGGCGTCTCGCGCCTCACCTACGCGATGGGCTCCCACCGGCAGTTGCCCGCGGTGATGCGGCGATTGCATCCCCGCTTCAACACGCCGGCCATCGCCATCGTC
This sequence comes from Actinomycetota bacterium, assembly GCA_005792725.1. GTDB lineage: Bacteria > Actinomycetota > Thermoleophilia > Miltoncostaeales > Miltoncostaeaceae > SYFI01. Next base: position 2,266 of record SXQZ01000156.1, on the reverse strand, counting down.
GTCTTCTGCGCCATCGCCGCGCTCGTGATGATCCCGGGCCAGGCCGACTTCCTCTCCAACCTCTACGCGTTCGGGGCCATGCTGTCGTTCAGCATCGCCCACCTCGCCATCATCTGGCTGCGGTGGAAGCGACCGGAGATGAAGCGGACGTACCGCGGGCGCCCCAGCCTGCCGTTCCGGGGGCGCAGCATCCCGCTCTTCGCGATCTTCGGCGTGCTCGGGACGGGCGGCGCGCTGGTCGCCGTGCTCATCCTCAAGCCCGATGCGCGCTGGGTGGGCATCGCATGGATGGCATTCGGCTTCCTGATGTACATCGTGTACCGGCGCCACATCGGCGTTCCCTGGACGGAGACGGCCACGATGGAGCGCCGGGAGCTGGCGCTCGAGGTGGACGTGGCATACACCAAGATCCTCGTGCCGGTCGTCGCCACCGAGTCGTCGGAGGAGATGATGGCGACGGCCGGGAAGCTGGCCGCGGACCGCGACGTGAGCATCCATGCGATCACGGTGGTCGAGGTGCCCGTGGAGTTGCCCCTCGACGCCGAGACGCCGCGCGAGGAGCGCGGCGCCGAGCAACTGCTGGCCCACGCCCGCCAGATCGCCGAGGAGTACGGGGCCACCGTCGAGACCAAGGTCGTGCACGGACGCCAGGCCGGGCGCGCGATCGTGGAGGAGGCGCGCCGCATGAACGCCGAGGTCATCATGATGGGCGTCGCCCGCAAGCGCCGCCTGGGCCAGCACATCTTCGGCCACACCGTTGACTACGTGGTGCGCCACGCGCCATGCCGGGTGGTCATCGCCAGCGACGCGGCGGCGCCGGGCGCCACGGAGTCGGCCGCGGTGGAGGCCGCCCTGTCGGGGGCCCTGGGACGCGCAGAGCGGGGCCCGCGGAGCGCACCCGGGGCGTAACCCCCATGAGATCTCACAACATTTTCACGAGCTTTGTAACAGCGCTCGTGGCACTTCGTGCGTGACGGCACGAACCCGGGATTCCCCATTCCCATCGCATTCTGATCGGTCAACGGGCAGCGGTCCCGGGCGTATCCGCACAAGCGCTTGTGCGATACGTGTCGAATTGACGGGAATGCCGAAGGGGCTTAGGGTGGTCCTGTATGCGAAAGGCCCCCAGAAACCCTCTGATCCGGTCCCGTGATGGCCGCGCGCTCCTGCTCACGCAGGCCGCGCACGCCCTCGCCCAGGGGATGCTCACGGTCATCATCCCGTGGCTCATCCTTGAGGGGGGTGGTTCGGCCTCGCAGGCCGCCATCGGGTTCGCGATCACGTTCGTGCCGTTCCTCCTGCTCGCGGCACCCGCGGGGCTGGCGGGTGACCGGATGGCCCGCAGGCCCCTTCTCGCCTCCGCCCTGGGGCTCGGCACCGTGCTCGCCGCGCTGCTCGGGTTCGTGCTGGCATCGGGCATGCTGGACATCGGGTGGCTGTACCTCGCCGCATTCCTCATCGGGTCGGTGCGGGTATTCGTGGACGCCGCCATGTTCGGCGCCCTCGCCACCGTGGCGAAGCGCGACGAGATGATGCCCGCCCAGGCCGCGCTGGCCCAGGCCTTCAACCTCGGCTACTTCGGGGGCCCGGCCATCGCCGGGCTCGCGCTCGTGCTGGGCGCCGGCGCCGCCACCTGGCTGGTGGCCGGTGCCATGGCCACCGCCGCCTTCGGGGCGCTGTCCGCCTCAGGCCGCCTGGACGAGCGCGACGAGGAGGGGCCGCGGCCCACCGTCCGCCGGGGCCTCGCGTTCCTGTTCCTCTCCCGCGACCTCCGCGTGCTGGCGATCACCGGCGTCGCCTGGAGTCTTGCCTCGGGTGCCGCCATCAGCCTGGCCGTACCGCACCTGCGCAGCGACCTCGGGGTATCGGGGGCGGCCCTCGCGGCGGTGCTGGGCGCGGGTGTCGCATGCATGATGCTGGCGACACCCATCATCACCCGGCTCGACCGCCGTCACGCCGACGAAACCCTCATCGTGGCCGCCTGCGCCGCCTACGTGGTTCCCGCCCTCGCAATGGCGCTGGTCCCGGGAGTCATGGGCACGGCCCTCGCCTACGCACCGCTGATGCTGGCCAACGCCATCTGCGCGGCAACGCTCATGGGGGCGCGTGCGCGCCGCGTGCCGCGCTCGATGCAGGCCCTCGCCGGTGTGGCCGGGCGCACCCTGGTGATGGCAGGTCTGGCCGCCGGTGCCGCCCTCGGGGGCTTCGCGGCCGACTGGGTCGGCTCGCGCGGGGCATACGCCATCGTGGCGCTGGCCCTGGGCCT
>SXQZ01000155.1 GCA_005792725.1 Actinomycetota bacterium | reverse complement strand
CCTGCTGCGCCACCAGATCCTCCTCGCGCCCGACCACGGTGGCGAAGCTGGCGCTCATCACGCCGGGCCGCGCCTCGCCCACCGGCACCTGGATGACCTTGCCGGTGCGCCGGACCGGGTCGCCCTCCTTGATGAGGACGTCCTGGCCGAGGAGCACGACCCCGACGTTGTCCTCCTCGAGGTTCAGCGCAAGACCGGACACGCCGTGCGGCAGCTCGAGCATCTCGAGGGCCAGCACGGTGGGAAGGCCGTACACGCGGGCGATACCGTCACCCACCTGCAGGACGGTCCCGACCTCGTCGGCCTCGGCGACGCCCTCGTACTGCTCGATCTGGGCACGCAGAACCTTGGTGATCTCGTCGGGGCGGAGCTTCATCGGTCGGTATTCCTCTTTCTGGCGTGGTGCGGCGGGCGCGGCCGGGTCAGGCCTCGACGGCGCTCGCGAGGTCAACAGGTGCGGTTTCGAGGGAGCGGCGCATCTCCTCGAGGCGGGTGCGAATGGATGCGTCCACGACGACGTCGTGCACACGGAGGACGAGGCCGCCGATGATGGACGGGTCAACCATTTCCTCGAGCTCGGCGTCGCGGCCGGTCTGGGCACGTACCCGTGACCGGATGGACTCGCGCAGGGCGGGCGTGAGCGGTACGGCGGTGACGGCGGTGACCACGACGCGGCCCTCGGCGGCGTCGACGCGCTGCCCATATGCGGTCACCATCTCCGCCAGCTCACCGATACGGCCGCGATCGACCAGCATCCGGGCGAACCCCGTGGACACGGGGTGCGCACCGTCCATCACGGCGACGACCGTGGCGCACTTGGCGCCGGTCTCGACCCGGGGATTGAGCAGCGCTGCACGCAGTTCGGACCCGTCGGACATGGCGGCGGCGAGCTCGCCGAGCTCGTCGCGTACGCGGTCCACGGCGGACTGCGCCTGAGCAGCCTCATGCAATGCCTTCGCATAGGTGGCGGCGACGCTCATCAGTCCTTCCGGAGCCCACTGAGGTCGGCGTCGGCGAGGGCCTCCTCCACGAGGCGGCGGTGGTCGTCATCCGAGAGCGAGGCCTTGGTGACCTTCTCGGCAGCGGTCAGGGCGAGCCCGACAACGTCGTCGCGAAGCCCGGCGACGGCGGCCTGGGCCTGCGCGTCGATCTGCGTCTTGGTGTCGCTGACGATGCGCTCGCGCTGGTCCTGCGCCTGGGTCACGATCTCCGACTTCTGCCGCTCGCCCTCACGGCGGCCGGCCTCACGGAGTGCGTCCGCCTCGCTCCGGGCCGTGGCCAGCTGGACCTTGTATTCGTCCAGAAGCCGGACGGCTTCATCCCGGCTCGATTCGGCATCATCAATGCTCTGGGCGATCTTGGCCCGGCGCTTCTCAACGGCTTCGGCCACCGGGCCGAACACGAAGCGCTTCAGGATGTAGAGCGTGATGAAGAACATCACGATCGTCCAGATCATGAGCCCGGGGCTGGCCATCAGGAGCGGGTTATCGCCCCCCGCGGCCACCGGGTGGATGTTCTCAAGGGCGTTCATCGACCTAGACGAGGAAGAACGCCACGAAGCCCATGAGCAGGGCGTAGAAGGTGATGGCCTCCGTCAGGGCGAGGCCCAGGAACATGAGTCCCATGATCTCGCCGCGCATCTCGGGCTGGCGGGTGACCGACTCGACGGTCTTGCCCATGAGGTAACCCACGCCCACGCCAGGGCCAATGGCACCGAGGCCGGTCGCGAGACCGAGCTCGATCGCCTTCGCCGCATCAACGATGTTGCCTTCGAGTGCCACTAGTCCGTCCCTTGTCGTGATTCCGTGTGTGGTTGCGAAAATCAGTGGCCGTGCTCGACGGCGAAACCGATGTAGATGCCGCTGAGCATGGCGAAGATGAATGCCTGCAGTCCTGCGATCAGGACCAATTCGAAGAAGTAGAAGAAGAGGCCGAACGGGATGGCCACGAGCCCGACGAAGCTGCCGAGCAGGACGGCGAAACCGGACGCCATGATGATGAGCAGGTGGCCGGCGAGCAGGTTCGCGAAGAGGCGCACCGACAGGCTCACGAGGCGCAGGATGTTCGACATCAGCTCCAGAGCGAACACCACGGCCTTCATGACCGGATGGATGTCGCCCCCCGGCACGAACGTCTTCAGGTACCCGAACGGACCGTGCTCCCGGATGCCCTCGTAGTTGTAGATGAGGAAGGTGCACAGGGTCAGCGCAAGGGTGACGTTGATGTTGGCCGTCGCCGCATACAGGCCCAGGTCCGGTACCCAGCCGATGGCCGAGTGCTCACCGCCCGGGAGGGGGATGAAACTGATGATGTTGTTGATCGCGATGAAGATGAACAGCGTCGCCACGTACGGGAAGTAGCGCTGGAACATCTTGGGGGGCAGGGTGGCCCGGGCGATCGTCTCCTCGGTGAACTCGTAGGCGACCTCGAGGATGTTCTGGCCGTCGCCGGGCTTGTCCTTGAGCCCCCGCCTCACGACCATCAGGCCGAAGATGATGGCGATGAGGGATGACAGGGCCAGATACATCACGGCCTTGTTGATCGAGAGGTCGATCGGCCCGAGGTTGAGCGAGATCCAGGGGTGCAGGCCGAACTCGTTCTGCGGCTTGAACTCGTCGATGCTCGCGACCTCGGGGGCCATGACGAACGAGAGGATCGCCCACAGCACCAGGAACGCCAGCAGGCCGTACACGACGTACGTCGCCGTGCCGCGCTTCTTCCTGCTCACGGGGGCGTCGGGCGCCTCCGGCGGGATGTCGGTGCCGACCGCGGTGCTCACGTGGCGTCGGCGTCCCGCTCGATGCGGCGGCGCTTGTCCTGCAGGGAGAAGAGGATGGAGCGGCCCATCAGGTCGAACGTGAACGCGACGGCGAAGACGCCGGCGGCGACCAGCCCGATCGTCTCGTCAACCTTGAGCGCGATGACGAAGAGGATCCCCACGACGACGAAGGCGCGCCCGATGGACGAGATGCCCAGCGTGCCGACCGCATGGGTGGGGTCCATCCGCTCCGACATCCGCACGATGAACCGCTGAGCGGCCCAGCTGGCGGTGAAGAGGACGGCGCCGATCAGCCACCCGGTGAAGGGCCCCGAGAGGACCAGCACGAAGGGCAGCGCGAAGATGAGCGTGAGGAACCCGACGGTCGCGAGGATGAACTCGACGGGGCCTTCGCGGGGTGCGTCGGGAAGGGCCGCCACGGCGGTCGTCATGCCCTCGGCTCGCTCAGTCGGTATCGGCGCGTGATGCGGATGCCGGGCCTCCTCAGGGCTCGGTGGGAGGGACTCTCGTCGGCCACCGGTGAGCCAGCGGGTCCCAAAGACGCGGGGACTATACACACCCCCGGACCCCCGGAGGCCGCATCGGACGGGCAGTGGCGGGGTGGGGACGTTCGTCCCGCCACCGCGCCGCGCGACCGCTCAGGACGCCCGTGCCCGCGCCGTCCGGAGGCGTCACGTCCACCCGGTACGACCCCCGCGCCGGCGCTGTGCCGAGGGCTCCGGTCGACGTCGCACGACGTCCGCGCCGGCACCGTGCGGAGGGGGTCAAGTCGCTATACGTGGTGCAGGTCCACCCCGGCGCTGAGCCCCAGGGGCGGCCACCCGGGGTGTTCGCAGCATCGTCGGTGTTCGTTCCAGGAACGCTGAGGGAAGAGAGGCACCCACGGATGGTCGGCAACCAGAGCATGACCGGTCACGACGTCCACGCGGGCGCCGTGCCCAGACGACCGGTCGGCGTCGGCCAGGGCACGCCGGGGGTCCCGCCCGGGCTGGCGATGCCACCGCGGTGGGCGCCCGGGCGACGCCGTGATCGCGGCTCAGCCCGGAGGGCGCTTGGCCACGGGCTCCTGATCGCGGGCCCGGCGGCGGCGCACGATCCCGACCACGGGCTCGCTGCGCCACTTGAGGATTTCGAGCACGTACACCAGGTACGCCGCGCCGGCCAGTCCCATGACGGCGATCGCCGCCAGCAGGGCGGTCCAGCCGGGGCTCCAGTCGCCGTGGCCGTCGGTGTAGGGGACGAACCGCATCGCCAGCGCCAGCACGGACATGAGGGCCGTCCAGGCGTAGATCGAGAGCACCGTGCGCCGCTGGCTCCAGCCGATGGCGAGGAACCGGTGATGGAAGTGGGTCGTATCGGCCGAGTACACAGGGTTCCCATGCTTGATGCGCTTGAGGATGACGAACGACGTGTCGAGGATCGGGATGGCCAGCACCACCAGTGGCAGCACGATGGCCACCGCCGCGGCGCTCTTCATCACGCCGCTGATCGCGATGCCGGCCAGCATGAAGCCCAGGAACATGGATCCGCCGTCGCCCATGAAGGTGCGCGCGGGGTTGAAGTTGAAGCGCAGGAACGCTGCGCACGCGCCGGCCAGCGCGGCCGCGAGGATGGCGGCATCGGCGCGGCCGAGCGACGCGGCGATGATCGCGAAGGTCGTGGCGCCGATGCCCACCACGCCGGCGGCCAGCCCGTCAATGCCGTCGGTGAAGTTGATGATGTTCACGATCGCCACGAACCACAGCACCGTCAGCGGGTACTGCGCCACCCCCAGATCGAAGGCGCCGGCGAACGGCAGCGTCAGGTGGTCGATCGTGAGGCCCGCGGCCACCGGGATGCACGCGCATGCCACCTGCCCCACGAACTTGATCGCGGGTTGCATGCCGAGGATGTCGTCGGCGATGCCGAGCGCGGCGATCAGCACGCCGCCCGCAATCAGCCCCCGCACGGCGGCGTCGCCCGGCAGGAACCACACGGCCGGCACCAGGAAGGCAACGACGATCGCCACGCCGCCGAGCCGCGGGATGGGCCGTTCGTGGATGCGCCGCGCCGAGGGCCGGTCCACCGCCCCCACGCGTCGCGCGAGCGTCATGGTCGCGGGCGTCAGGATCAGGACGACGACTGCCGCCGCGATCGCGCTGAGTATCGGGATCAGCGTCGTCGTCATGCGATTCCGGCACCGTCTCGATGATGCCGGTCACTCATTCTACGGGCGGTGATGGGTGCCCTGCGGCGATCCGGGCCGGACGGGCCGGTGCCGCGGTCGGTGGTAGAGCCCGGCGCCCCACGCGGAGATGGCCTCGCCGAGCAGGGCCGTGAGGGGCATGGTGATGGCCGCGAGGGGGCCGCTGGCCACCACGGGGTTGCGCCGCGGGCGCTCGAGCACGCGCACGATCCGGGCCGCCACGGACCCCGCCGACTCGGTGGGCATCAGCCGGGGCAGGTCCTTGCCCCACCCCAGCCGGTGGAAGGCGGTACGCACGGGCCCGGGGCAGATCGCGAACGCGCGTACGCCCGTTCCGCGCAACTCCTCATCCAGCCCGCGCACGAAGCGCATCTCGAAGGCCTTCGAGGCGGCATAGGTGGCCATGAACGGGATCGCCTGAGTGCCCGCCGCCGATGACATGATCACGAGGTCACCCCGGCCATTGGCAACCATGCCGGGCAGCACGTGCGATGCCAGGTCCACGACGGCAACGCAGTTGAGGCGCACCGTGCGGATCTCCTGATCGCGCGGGAGTTCGGCGACCGGCCCCTGTGTGCCGATTCCCGCGTTGAGCACCGCCACGTCGATCGGGGCGTGCAACTGGTCGAGCACGCCACGCACCGCGGCGCGCCCCTCCTCGCGCGAGAGATCGGCCGCCACTCCCCGCACCTCCACCCCGTGCTCGCGGCGGGCCTGGGCCGCGAGCGCCGCTAGGCGATCACCCCGGCGCGCCACCACCACGAGGGGATGCCCGCGGCGCGCGAGGCGCAAGGCCACCTCGGCGCCGATGCCGGCGGACGCCCCGGTGACGAGGGCCCAACCGCGTGCCATCAGACGGGGGTGGTCTCGCTGATCAGCTGCGGGTACAGCGGGAACCGCTCGCCCAGGGCCCGGCTGCGAACGCGCAGCGCGTCGAGGCCGGCATCGGTGGTGGCGGGCATGAGGGCCTCGGCGATGATGGCACCCACCTCACGGAGCTCGTCCGGGCCCATGCCCCGGGTGGTGAGCGCGGCGGTGCCGATGCGCACCCCCGAGGTGACCGTCGGCGGGCGCTCGTCGAACGGCACGCCGTTCTTGTTCACCGTGATCCCGGCGCGCTCCAAGCGCTCCTCGCCATCCACGCCCGTGAGCGGGGTGCGCGACAGGTCCACGAGCACGAGGTGGTTGTCGGTGCCGCCGGTCACGAGGTCGATGCCGGTCGCCAGCAGCACGTCGGCCATGGCCGCGCAGTTGGCCACGGTGCGCTGCTGGCGCTCGCGGAACTCCGGCGTCAGACACTGGCCGAACGCGATGGCCTTGCCGGCGATCACGTGCATCAGG
>SXQZ01000154.1 GCA_005792725.1 Actinomycetota bacterium | reverse complement strand
TCACCGCCCTTGCGGGGATCACGGCGGGGGGCGCCACCGCGGCGCAGGGCGACCCGCGCGTCACGGGGGCCAGGGTGGCGGGCGTTTTGACGCCCGCGCCCACCCGGGCCACGGCGGGGGTCATCACCCTGTCGCCCACGGTTCCCTCGGGCAGCGATGCCCGGGCCAACAAGGCCGCCCAGAAGCGCCTGACGAAGGCCAACCCCCGGCGGAAGGCCCCGCGCGTCGTGCGCCCCTACCGCGGGCCGGCGCTGGGAGCGCCCACCGCGGATGACACGGCCGGGGGTGCCATTGACCGGCCGGACACGGGCGGCACCGGCGCGGGCGGCGGGCAGGTGCTCCAAGGGCGCCGGGGCATGCGCGAGACAGCCTCCACCGACCTGTCGGCATTCCGCGTGAGCACCGTGACCGACATGGACGTGACCGGCAGCCCCTCCGGCCCGGACTGGATCGGGGAGCCGACGGCCGCGAACGACCGCAACGCGATCCTGTTCACGGCCAACTGGTATGCGGCCTTCTCATCCGACAATGGCCGCACCTGGGGCTACATCGACCCCGTGACGGCGTTCCCCTCCCTCGATGGCGGCTTCTGCTGCGACCAGTACGCGGTGTCAATCCCGCGCGATGGCTACAACGACATCGCGTGGGTCATGCAGAACGCCACCGACGCCTCCGACAACTCATACCGCCTGGTGGTGCTGAGCGGGCGCTCGGGCATCGCATCCCTGGCCGGCACCATCGAGTACTGCTCGTACATCATCCGCCCCGGCGACTTCGCCGGCATGCCCAGCCGCTACATGCTCGACTACCCGGCGATCCAGCCCACGGAGGACTGGCTGTACCTGACGGCCGTCGCCGCGGGCATCTCCGCGAGCACCACGGACCGGGCCGTCATCTGGCGCGTGGGGCTGGACGATCTGGATGAGTGCGGCGGGCCGGTGCAGACCGTGGCGTTCGAGGACGTCTATTCGCTGCGCCCGGTGACGGGCGCCGCGGAGCGGTCCACCATGTTCATGGGCACCCTGCCGCTCGGGGCCTCGGAGTTCGGCAAGGAGTTCGACATCTACTGGGTCAGCGACTCCTCCACGACCGTGTCCGCCGTGCGCAGGAACGTGGCGGACTGGCCCACCGGCCAGCCCACGTGCAAGGTCTCGGGCAGCAGCAGCAATGACCCGTGCGGCCGGCTCACCGGCTTGAAGGTGCTGGCCGGTTACCGGTCGAGCAGCCGCGTGGGCTTCCTCTTCACCACGGGCGTGGGCAGCAGCAGCACCGACTACCCCTACACCCGCCTCGTGCGGTTCGACCCCTCGTCGCTCGCCCTCACGGGCGACTACGACATCTGGCACGACGATTACGCATGGACGTTCCCCTCGGCCGGGGTGACCAACCGCGGCGACGTCGCGGGCGCGCTGACGGTCGTGGGCGGTTCGGTCAACCCGAAGGCGACCGCGTACATGGTGGACGACATCACGAACACGTGGAGCGCAATGTCCCTGCGCAGCCTCACCACATCCGACACAGCACCGAACGGATCGTGCAGTTCGAGCAGCACGGGCCGGAGCGGCCAGTGCCTGGGCGACTACTTCACCGCGGCCGCCTACACCGGCTGCAGCAACACCATGCTGGCCACCGCGGTGGTGCAGCAGACCGCGGCGGCGGGCAGCGGCCCGGCCCACCGGTCCGCGTGGTTCGGCCGTGAGCGCGACGCCTGCGCCGATCTCCAGGTGACCGGGGTGACCGCCGGGCCCACCTCATCGGGCGGCACGCTCGAGGGCGGGGGCCAGGTGTCGGCCGGCGACACCACCCGGAACACCGGGGCCGCGGACATGCCCGCCACGACCACCGCCTACTACCTCTCGCGCGACGAGACCAAGGGGGCATCCGACACCCTGCTGGGCAGCCGCGCGGCCGGGTCCATTCCGGCGGGGTCCTCATCGGTGGCCATGAACCAGTGGCTCACGCTCCCCGACTCGGCCTACGGCGAGTACTACATCGTGGCCTGCGCCGACGACGCCGAGGCGGTGGATGAGGTGTCCGACTCGAACAACTGCGCTGCGTCGGCGGCGATCTCCCTCAGGTGGGCGGGAGTGACGCGCTACACCCAGACCGCCCCCGTGTGGCAGCGCAGCACGGCCGCGCCCGAGTGGGCCGGGGCGGCGCGCGCCGGGGTGCGCATCACCGTGACGGCCCGGGCGGGCATCACCCCCGTGGTACAGCCGGGGGCCGACCTCGGCCGCCTCGCCCACGCCGCACCCGAGGCCATCCCGTGGGACATCTTCCTCACGCTCGATGTGCGCGTGCGCCCGCGCGACGGGCTGATTGGCCACCTGCCGACCGGACCGCTCAAGTCCATCCCCATGCCCGGCGGCCCGCTGCGCCAGTGGACGGGCACCCTGCGCAGCACGGTGATCCTGCCCAAGGTGCTCCCGGCCGGCCGGTACCACGTGATGGTGTGTGCACCCGAGAGCGCCGCCGGCATCGCACAGGGCACCGGCTGCACCGTCGCCCGCACGCCGCTGATCGTGCGCCTGCCGGTTGCCCAGGGCGTCCGGTAGGCCGGGGACCGGGGCGGAGGAGCATCCTTCCGTGATCTCCCGGCCGGACGCCACCCGATCGCGGCGCGCCGTTTGGCTCGCCTGCGCCATCGCCGGTGTGGCACTCGCCGCCGGGCTGGCGGCCGCGGCCCCCGCCCGGGCGGTGACCCCCGACGGGCAGGTGACGGAGTTCGCGGCGGGGATCAGCGCGGGCAGCGCCCCGTACGGCATCGCCCAGGGCCCCGACGGCAACCTGTGGTTCACGGAGCAGGTCGGCAACCGTCTCGGGCGCATCACCCCGCAGGGGCAGGTGACGGAGTTCGCCACGGGGATCACCGCGGTCAGCTTCCCGACCGGCATCGCCCAGGGCCCCGACGGCAACCTGTGGTTCACGGAGCGTGGCGGCGACCGCATCGGGCGCATCACCCCGCAGGGGCAGGTGACCGAGTTCGCGG
>SXQZ01000015.1 GCA_005792725.1 Actinomycetota bacterium | reverse complement strand
GGGTGCCGTTCGCGTTCAGGCGCCCGACGCGGTCGGTGTTCGGGTCGCCCCCCAGGTCGGTGAAGTCCCCACCGATCAGCACCTTGCCGTCAGGCTGGGTGGCGATGGAATAGACCTCGCCATTCGTGGTGGGCGGGGTGAAGGTGGTGTCACGGGTGCCTGCGATCGCCGCCCATGCCCCGACTGCGCTGACGAGTGTGAGCGCCACCGCGACGGGAAGGATCCGGCCACGGGGGCGGCGCGTGAAGCGGGGGCGGCGCGGCATGGGGGGGGTAGGGCGGGGGGCATGGGCACACCCTACGCCCGTGGGGACACACCGCAAGCGGTCAGGGCCCGGCGGGACATGGGTGAATCCGGCCCCGATGGTCTAGATCGAGCCGCTCTCCCCGGCGCGCAGCCGCTGGTTCCCCGTGGTCGCGAGGCCGGCCTTGAGGATGCCGATGCTGTCCACCGGCTCCGGGTCCACGCGGCGCAGGCACGCCGCGTAGAGCGAGACGTAGTCCCCGAGGAGGACGAGGTCGATCACGCGGGCCAGGGGGCTCTCGCCCTCTCCCTCGATGGTGAGGACGTCCGTGACCTTCGGGCTGATGATCTCACGGGTGAGGGCGAGCCGGCGCTCGACCTGGCGATGCTGCCGCGGGTCGCGCAGCATCACGATCTGCGCCTGATCCCCGAAGGGCCCGGGCTGCTCCCAGCCCACGATCTCGTTGTGGTTCATCTCGGGAAGGGTGGCCCAGAACGCGGGTTGCTTGGCGTTCTCGTTGAACTGGCACTTCCACCGGAACGCAACGCCCGCGGTGACCTCGGCGCCGTAGATGACCGGCACCTTGTCGAAGAGCCGCATCGCGAGTTGCTTGGCCGGGTTGGCCTCGGACGGGCGCGCAGGGCCGTAGGCATCAATGGCGGCGGCAATGGCCTCGCGGACGGCGTCGAGCTCCTGGGCCTGGGGAGGGACGAGCCCGAGGCGCGACAGGATGACCACGACGGGGATCAGCATGTGCAGCAGCGCCATCCGGGGCTGCAGGCCCCCGGGGATGGGCAGAACGGGAACCCCGTGCTTCGCGTGGTACCAGGTGTCCAGCTTCCCGCCGCTGGTCACCGCGATGGCAGGCGACTCGCGCTCGAGCGCCTGCATGGCGGCCGTCAGCGTCTCCTCGGTCTCGCCGGAGTACGACATCAACAGCGTGAGCGTGTGGTCGTCGGCCCAGCCGGGCAGGTAGTACCCCCTGTGCACCGTGAGGGGTGCGCGGGTGCGCTCGTAGTACGTGCCGGCGACCAGATCCCCCGCCACCGCGGATCCCCCCATGCCGCAGACCAGCACGTTGCGGATGATGTCGGGGGCGAAGGGGATCTCGAGTGCCTCGGCGCCGGCACGGGCGGAATCGAACACCGCCACCGATGACGCGATGCCGTCGATGAGGCCCGCGCGATCGACGGCGAGTACCTCCGGGAGGTCCAGTTCGTCCATGCGCGCAGGCTACCTCAGGGGGAGCCGACGGCCTCGCCCGTGGCGACGGACACGGGGCCCTGCACCACCGCGCCCGGGGCGATGGTCACGCCGTCACCGGCCACCACCAACCCGGTCACCATCGCCCCGGCGCCCACGGTGACGCACCGGCCCAGCACCGCGCCCGTCACTTCGGCGTCCTCGCCCACGGTCGTCCCCGATCCGATGACGCAGCCGCCGACCGTGGCGCGCGCGCCGATCACGCAGGCGGGCCCCACGCAGGCACCGGCGCCGACGGTGGCCGAGAGGTGCACGGTCGCCTCCGCAGACACCCACGAGGCGCCCGGGGCCGGGATGAGATCCACCCGGCCCGCCAGCAGGTCGAGGTGGGCATCCCGGTACGAAGCGGGCGTGCCGATGTCACGCCAATAGCACTCCGAGGGGATGGCCCCGACCCCACCGCGCGCCGCCAGCAATGGGAAGGTGTCGCGCTCGATGGACACCGGCCGTCCCCGTGGGATCGCGGCGCGCGCCGCCGGGGAGAGCACATAGGTTCCGGCGTTGATGCGGAGAGGCTCGCCGGGGATCAGGTCCCCGGGTCCCGGCTTCTCGACGAAGGCGGTCACATGGCCGTCGGCGTCGGTGCGCACCAGCCCGAAGGCGCTGGCGTCGTCCACCGGCGTCAGTGCGATGGTGGCCTCGGCACCGAGCCGGCGGTGGTGGGCAACCAGGGCCCCGAGATCGAGGTCGGTGAGGATGTCGCCGTTGAGCACGAAGGTGTCCTCGTCCGCCAGCACCGGCGCGGCATTGGCGATGGCGCCCGCGGTGCCGAGCGGCTCCGGGTCGACCACGTAGGCCATCGCGATGCCCCGGGCGGACCCGTCGCCGAAGTACTCCTCGATCTCCCGGGGGCGGTACCCGCACGAGAACACGATGCGCTCCACGCCTGCGCGGCGCAGGTGCTCGACCTGCCACTCGACGAACGGCAGGTCGAGCAGCGGCAGCATGGGTTTGGGAAGGGTATCGGTGAGGGGCCGCATGCGCGTGCCCTGCCCACCCACCAGGATCACGGCCTGGCGCACGCCCTCCGCGACGGTCACGCGGGGACGACCCGCCCGATGCCCTCGTAGGCGAGCCCGGCCGCCACCACCGCGGCCGGGTCCACGGCGTTGCGGCCGTCCACCAGCAGGTCACCGCGCATCAGGCGGGCCACCCGGGCCCAGTCGAGGCCGACGACCTCGGGCCACTCGGTCACGACCACCACGGCATCGGCGCCGGTCACGCAGGCCCACGCGTCGTCGTGGAGATCCACCGCACCCAGACGCTGCCGGGCGGCCTCGATGGCCACGGGGTCGTAGGCCCGTACCCGCGCGCCCTCCGCCAGCAGCCGTCCGGCCAGCACCAGGCTCGATGCCTCGCGCAGGTCGTCAGTGCCCGGCTTGAAGGCGAGGCCCAGCAGGGCGATCTCACGCCCCTCGAGGTCACCGAGGTGGCGCTTGAGCTTTCCGACCACCCGTCGCTTCTGCAGCTCGTTCACCTCGATCACGCTGGTGAGCAGTTGGAAGTGGTAGCCGCTGTTGCCGGCCAGCTGCTTGAGCGCACTTACGTCCTTTGGGAAGCAGGACCCCCCGAAGCCGATCCCCGCCGACAGGAACGCCGGGCCGATCCGTGAATCGAGCCCCATCCCCTCGGCCACCTCGGTCACATCGGCGCCGACCTCCTCGCAGACGTTCGCGATCTCGTTGATGAACGAGATCTTCGTGGCAAGGAAGGCGTTGGAGGCGTACTTGATCATCTCGGCGGTGGGCACCGAGGTACGCAGGATCGGGGCTCCCAGCGACGCGTAGAGAGCCGCGACCCGGTCGCCGTCGGCGGCGTGGAAGTCGCCCACTACGACCCGGTCGGGGCCCAGGAAGTCCGCGATGGCGACCCCCTCCCGCAGGAACTCCGGGTTCGCGCAGTAGCCGATGCCGCCGAGGCCGCGCCGGTCGAGTTCGGCCCGCACGCGTTCGCCGGTTCCCACCGGCACCGTGCTCTTCATCACCAGCAGGTGGTCCCCCGCCCGCGCCGGTCCGAGGACCTCGAGATCGTCGAGCACCATCATGACGCGCGACAGGTCGGCGTCACCGGAGTGGGTCGGCGGGGTATCCACGGCGATGAACGCGATGTCGCAGGCCGCGAGCATCTCGGCGAGGTCGCACGTGGCGTGCAGGCGCGCGCGGCCGTCCTGCATCAAGGGGAGGAGGCCGTCCTCGTGGATCGGGGCCTCGCCCGCGCGGATCATGTCGACCTTGGCCCGGTCGATGTCGCACAGAGTCACCTCATGCCCGAGCGAGGCCAGACATGCGCCCGTCACCAACCCGACGTACCCGGCGCCGATCACCCCGATGCGCACGTCCATCAGGGTGTGTACGCGTCCTGCTGGATCGGGATGTCCTGCGGCTTCGCGCCCGGACGCAGGGTCACCCGGTCAAGGGGCCGGGCCGACTTGGCGATGGCGTACATCGTCTCGGGGGTGAGCGCGTAGTCGAGCGTGTTGGAGATCCAGTACGTCACGCCGTCCTTCTGCCAGGCGAGGCGCATGAGGTTCTTGCCGTCGTAGAAGGTGGAGTACTGGCGACCGCCACTCGTGACCACGCCGGTGCGCCCCTCGAGCAGGGGCGGGTCGGCCCAGTCGAGCACCTGGTAGCCCCAGTAGGTCCCCTGCGGCACGCTGAAGACCATCTTCAGGGCCTGCGGCCCCTGGCCGCCGGTGTTCACCCGGTAGGCCCGCACCACCTTCAGGGCGGACCCGCTGGGGACGCGCGTGGGAACCATGATCTTCAGCTTCGTGGCCTTCTGGATCCGCTGGGCCAGCGGGACCAGCGACATGGTGTCCACGACGTCGGCGCTGGGCTTGGGCTTGGGCTTCGGCTTCGTCGGCGCGACGAGTTCGCCGTCGTACGCCTCGCCCACCGTGACCTTCACGTCCACGCCGTCCGGCGTGCGCGACTTGGGCAGGGCTGCGAGGACCGCGCCCGGGCCGAAGAGCGCGACGATGTTCTTCGCCGCATCGCGCTGGCCATCGGCGTAGGCGACGATGGTCTCGGGGGCCCCGAACGAGTCGGCGTTGCCGGCCGATACCGCGTCGTAGCCCTTGGCGCGCAACTGGCCGGTCGCGGTCTCGGCGTCGAGCAGGCGGCCGTTGCCGTTCTGCACGCTCACCTGAATGGCGTTCGGGCTCACGACGACGCCAGCCGCGCCCTGCTCGAACTCCGGGTGAAGCCACTTCTCGACCTTGGCGTCGATCTCGGATTGGGGGGCCTCGACGATGGAGGCGCCGTTGCGCATGGTCGGCGTGCCCGCGATGCTGGTGCGGGCGATGCGGTCCTTGTCGGTGGTGATGGCCTGCTCCATGATGCCGAGAAGCCGCGGCACCGACCGGATGTTCGTGACGACGTTGTCGGCGAAGATGCTCGCGTAGGCCGGGATCTCCGGCAGGTTGCCGAAGCGGTTCGTCTGGCGCTTGAGCTCCGAGAGGAACGCCTGCTGGCGCGCGATGCGGGCAAAGTCCGAGTCGGTATGGCGGTAGCGCACGTAGTCGAGCGCGTCCCGCCCGTTCATGCGCTGGTAACCCGGCTTGAGATCGATCTCCTCGTAGTCGTCGATGCCGTCGCCGGTCACGTTCTGGTGGAAGTACGTGCGGTCCACGTCCATGTAGACGCCGCCCACCCGGTCCACGAGCGTGACGAAGCCCGTGAAGTCGATGTTGACGAAGTAGTTGACGGGCTGGCCCGTAAGCCGCTTGATCGTCTCGATGGTCTTGGCCGGTCCACCGACCGAGAAGGCCGCATTGATCTTGTCCATGCCCTTGCCGGGGATGTCCACGTAGAGATCACGCGGGAACGAGAGCATCGAGATGAAGCCCTGGTCCCCATCCATACGCAGTAGGATGAGCGAATCGGAACGCCCCGGGTCGCCCACGCCCTCCTTGCCGGCGCGCTTGTCGGAGCCGATGAGGAGGATGTTCACCGGCTCCCCGGGCACGTCGGGGTCCACGGCGTTCTGGGCGTCCTGCACCTGCTTGATGTCGGGGCTGGCCTTGTCGAGGGTGTCGCCCAGCAACTGGTAGCTGGCCACCGCCAGCCCGGCACCCGCGCCCACGATGAGGATGGCCACCCACATGAACACCCAGGGCCAGCGGCGGCGCCCCCGCGGCACCCGGTACCAGTGCGCAGGGCGGTCGGCCCCGTCCACCGGCACGTCGTCAGGGCCGCGGTCGTCGCTCATGCGGGCACCCCCTCCTCACGCACGCGTGCGACCGCGGGGGCCAGGGCGCCCGCGGCGGTGGCGAACTCCCCGAGGGCGCGGCGGTACCCGAGCAGGCTCGGGATGTCCACGTACTCGTCCGGGCCGTGGTGCCCGGCCCCGCGCGGGCCGAATTCCACGGCCGGCACGCCCACCTCGAGGAACGCCACCGCGTCGGACGCCCCGTCGCGGCCCACCGACGTGGATGACTCGTCGTGACGCGACGCCGTCTCGACCAGGGCGGTGACCAGGGGGTGGGACGGATCGGTGGCCGCAGGCGGGCGGGCGATCATCACCTCGACCGACGCCGCCCCCACATCCCGCGCCTGACGGAGGATCTCCTCGGGGTCCTGGCCCGGCAGGTACCGGATGTCCACGTGCAGGGTGCATGCATCGGGAACCTTGTTCACGGCGTCCCCACCCGCGATCCGCCCGAGGTTCACCGATGGGCGCGCGAACAGCGGCGTCGCAGCGCCGGTGAAGGGCAGCGACTCAAGCCGGCGATAGACCTCAAGGGCGCGGATGATGGCGTTCTCGCCCAGCCAGGGCGTGGAGCCATGGGCCGCGCGCCCTTCGACCACCACCTCGAGGACCATCACGCCCTTCGCCTGCACCCCCACCTGCATGTCGGTGGGCTCGCCACAGATGACGAAGTCGGCGCGCAGGCCCTGGTCCACCAGCATCTCCGTGGCGTTCGCACCGGGCTGCGTACGCTCCTCGTCAGGAACGATCACGAGCTCCACCTGGACGCCCACCGGGGGGGCGCCGGCAAGGTCCGACGTCGCGATCATCATCGCGGCCAGCGCGGCCTTCATGTCATAGGCGCCGCGCCCGATGAGGCGATCCCCCTCAATGCGGGGCGCGAACTGCCGGAGGTGCCCCGGGACCACATCCAGGTGTCCGTTGAAGATGATGCGCACGGGCCCGGAACCGGCCCTCGCGATGAGCACCTCGCGATCCCCGAGATCACGACGGGTCAGGTCGGCGCCCCGCCCCTCCAACCACCCGGCGACGAAGTCCATCGCCACGGCGAGTCCCGCCGGACCAGAGGTGTCATGGGCGATGAGCCGCTCGGCGAGACGGACTTCATCCACGGGAATGAGCATAGCCAACCTGCCCGGCGCGACCCCACCCCCGCGGTCCGCCGCGGTGCCAGACGCTGACACACCGTGCCCGCCACCGGTGGGAATCGCCCTGGGTGTGGGACCCGCCGGGCCGGCACCTGCCGGGGGACCCTCCGCACCGTTCCCCATTCCTCGGTGGTGACCGTTGCGATTACGCGGCGGTCGGTCCGGCCCCCGGCCCGTTCGTCACCGCCTGCGGCGGATCGTCACCGTGCGGTTCGACTGCACAGCGGGCTCACCCGTCACGGTGAAGGTGGTACGCACGGCGCCCTTCAGCGCCATTGTGCGAATGTACCTGCGCCCGGCCTTCCCGAGGTTGCAGGTCAGCGTGTAGGTGCCCGCCGCCGCGAACGTGCGTGAGGTACGGCACCAAGTGCGCACCGCCCTCGATCCGCTCGTGAACCGCTGAGCGATGGTTCCGGCCCGGTTGACCGTCACCTTCGATGAGAACCCCAGCGAGGTGCGTGCCACGCGTACGACGGGGGGGTCCACACTCACCGCGGGCACGTCGAGGGCGAACGTGGCGATCACCGACCGGGCAGCGTCCATGGCCACCGCACAGGTGCCCGTGCCCGAGCAGGCCTCGCCGCTCCATCCGGCGAACCGCGATCCAGCCGCCGCGGTCGCCGTAAGCGTCACGGGAGCCAGGTAGTCCACCTCGGCCACGCATGTGGCCCCGCAGGCGATGCCTGCGGGCAGGGAGGTGACCGTGCCCGTGCCGGTCCCCGCCTTCGTGGTCGTGAGCGCCCTCGTGGCCCCGGTGGTGATGCGCCCGATGCGATCGCCGCCGTACTCGGTGAACCACACGTTGCCGTCGGGACCCGCGGTGATGCCCCGGAGATAGCTGCCCGCCGTGATGCCCGCCGCGAACTCGCTCACCACGCCCTGCGGGGTGATGCGCCCGATGCGATTGCCGCCGTACTCGGTGAACCACATGTTTCCGTCTGGTCCCGCCGTGATGCCCTGAGGCTCAGCGGCCGCCGTGATTCCGACGGCAAACTCGCTCACCACGCCCGAAGGGGTGATGCGCCCGATGCGATTGCCGCTGTACTCGGTGAACCACATGTTCCCGTCGGGCCCCGCGGTGATGCCCCGGGGCCGACTGACCGCGGTGATACCCGCCGCGAACTCACTCACCACGCCCTGCGGGGTGATGCGTCCGATGCGATCTCCGTAGTACTCGGTGAACCACACGTTGCCGTCGGGCCCCGCCGTGATGCCCCGGGGCTCACTGCTCGCGGTGATACCCGCCGCAAACTCGGTCACCACGCCTGACGGGGTGATGCGGCCGATGCGATTGCCCTCGGCCTCGGTGAACCACGTATTCCCGTCGGGCCCCGCGGTGATGCCGTAGGGCACGCTGCCCCTGACAATCCCCGCCGCGAACTCGGTCACCTGCCCGGCGGGCGTGGCGGCCCGCGCCGCGGAGACGACCGGCCATCCGACCCCAACCACCACGACCACCAGAATGAGCGCGAGGCTGCGGTGGGGGATGTTCGGACGGATTCCGATGGTAGGGCCCATAATCCGATCTTACCCCTCCTCGCGCGGCGTCCACCCACGCCGGGGCGGACCCGGTGCCGCCCTTGCCTGCCCCCGGTCCCGGCCCCGGGTGCCACGGCCGGGACCCGGGCACCGCCCGAGGCCCTGCTCACGGGTAGGGAAGGGCGGAGTCGGTGCAGGGGCTGCCCGTGGGCGGCGGCGGGTTGTGGTGCACGCCGCGTCGTGCACCGTCGGGCGCCACTGTGGTCCGGTGGCTGTCCATCCAGCCGGACGCCGGCCCGGGGCGCACGGGGGTGATTGGCCATAGCCAGGGCGGCAACATCGCTCTGCGCGCGCAGCGAACCGGGCACGCCGACATGGTCGCTGGTCCTTGCGGCACCCGCGCGGCCGCTCGGCCGGATCGCCGGCATCCGTCGGATCGTCGTGCCGGTCGGGGGCGCGCACGCCGCACCTGAGGCCCTCACCCACGACCCCGGGAGGGATGCCGTCCGGGGTGGCGCACCCACTCTGGTCGTGCACGGCACCCGCGCCGCGACGGTTCCCTACTGCGATGCGGGCGTGCTGGTCAGGCTGCGGCGCGCCGCGGGGCTGCCCGTCGGTTCTCATCGCCATCCGTGGCGTCGACCATGCGCTGGCCCTGGGGGGCGCCACCGCGCGCGCCGCCTGGGACCGCATCGCGCGGTTCATCCGCTCCTGATCGTGCGGATGTCGCGGTCAATCCCCGCCACGGGGTGCGTGATGCTCCAGAGGCCCCACCCCAATAGCGCGACCGCCCCGATCGCGAGGCTCCACCCGATGCCCACCACCCCCGCGACGGCACCGAACGCCACCGACCCCACCGCGATCGGCACGATCACCGACAGCTGGTAGAAGCCGAGCATGCGCCCGAGCAGCTCGGAGGGCGACGACAGCTGGATCGCCGTGTTGGTGAGCGTGAGGATCCAGATCCAGAGCGCGCCCGCCAGCACCATGCCAAGGATGGTGAGCCACAGGACGGGTGATGCGGCGACCACCACCAGCGCCGCGCCGAACCCGAGGGTCGCCGTGGGGATCGCCATGTGCCGGGGCAGCCCGCGGCGGGAGAGCACCTGCAGGAGCCACGCACCGATGAGTGCGCCCGCGCCCATCGCACTGAGGATGGCGCCGAGCGCCACCGGACCCCCGCCCAGGCGGCGCGCCACCACCGGCGCGAGTTCCTGGATGGGCCCGGCGAACACCATGAACACCGCCATGCCCACCAGCAGACGCCGGGCCGCGGGGTCGGAGGCCGCATAGCGGAAGGCAATCCGCAACCGTTCGGGCACCTTGGGCCCCTGCGGCACGTGCGGGGCCGCCACGAGGGCCGCCACGAGGGCGAGGAATGACACGGCGTTGACCAGGAAGCACCAGCCGGCACCGGCAACGGCCAGCAGTACGCCTCCGAGCATCGGCCCCACCGCACGGGCCACGTTGATGCCCGCAGCGTTGAGCGCGATGCCCTCCTGGAGGCGCGAGGTGGGCACGAGCGCGGGCACGAGGGCGAGTACCGATGGCAGGCCGACAGCGAATGCGGCGCCCATGACGGTGACCGCGACGAAGATCGCGGCCACCGACAGATGCCCCGCGAACCCGAGCACCGCAAGGCCCAGCGCCCCCACGGCCTCGATCGCGAACGTCGTGATGCCGATGATGCGCCAGTCGTGGCGGTCGGCCAGTTTGCCGCCCCAGGTGGAGAGGACGACCGCCGGGGCGCGGTACGCGAGCGCCAGCAGCCCCACCATCGTGGCGCTGCCGGTCATCCGCAGCACGAGCCAACCGGCGGCCACGGCCTGGAACCACGTGCCCCCGTTGGAGAGCACGCTGCCGATCCACACGTTCCGGAACGCGCGGACGCGCAGCACCGCCGGTATGCCGATGCCATAGGGCACGGGGGGACGCTAACCGACCTCGTACCCGGAGCGACCCCGGCATGCGGCGAGGGGCCCTTCCGGGCCCCTCGCGTGGCAACGACGATACCGACCGCAGGGTCGGTGCAGGGCCTCCGGTCTAGATAAGACCCAGATCCGTTACCGCTTGGCGCTCCTCCGTGAGCTCCGCGACCGACCGCTCGATACGCGGCGCCGAGAACGCGTCGAGTTCGATGCCCTCGACCACACTCCACTCACCCCCGGCACACGTGCACGGGAGGCCCGTGATGAGCCCCTCGGGCGTGCCGTACTCCCCCCGCGACGGAACACCCATTGACACCCAGTCGCCCGCCGGGGTGCCCAGCACCCAGTCGTGCATGTGGTCAATGGCGGCGTTCGCCGCCGAGGCCACGGATGATCCGCCCCGGGCCTCGATGATCGCCGCGCCGCGTGTCTGCACGGTGGGGATGAACGTGTCCACCACCCAGGCCTCGTCCGCGATGGCGTCCCAGGCGCTCGCGCCCGCCACCTTCGCGTGCACAACAT
>SXQZ01000153.1 GCA_005792725.1 Actinomycetota bacterium | reverse complement strand
GGGTCACCAACGTCGGGACCACGCACTACATCATCGGGTCGGCCGTGGGTCCCGCCCCGTACCCCGAGATCGTGGCCGCGTTCCAGTCGGTCATCGGGATCGAGGCACGGGCGCAGATGCTCGACGGGGCGGGCACCCTGCCGGGCTCGGTCGTTGCGTGTGTGGGGGGCGGGTCGAACGCCATCGGCATCTTCCGCGGGTTCCTCGCCGACGACCAGGTGGCCCTCGTGGGCGTCGAGGCCGGTGGTGAGGGCCCGGCGGGCCGTCACGGCGCATCGCTGGCGCTCGGCCGCCCCGGCGTCCTGCATGGCTCGTACTCATACCTGCTGCAGGACCCCGACGGGCAGGTGGCCGAGGCCCATTCGGTATCGGCGGGCCTCGACTACCCGGGCGTGGGCCCCGAGCACTCGCACCTGCGCGACACCGGCCGGGTGCGCTACGTGAATGCCACCGACCAGGCGGCGCTCGAGGCGTTCCTGGAGTGCTCGCGCCGGGAGGGGCTGATCCCGGCGCTCGAGAGCGCGCATGCGCTCGCACACGTGCGCGACGCCGCCGCGGACCTCCGCGGGCACGGGCCCGTGCTCGTGTGCCTGTCGGGGCGCGGCGACAAGGATGTTGATCAGGCCGGGGCCGCGCTGGGGATTGACGCGAGTGCCTGAGCCGGGGGCCGCGCGCCTGGAGCGCACATTCCGCGAGGCCGGTCGCCCGCTGTTCGTGCCGTACGTCATGGGCGGCTATCCCGATCTGGCCGCCAGCCGGCGCCACGCGCACCTGCTGGCGCCGTACGCCGACATCATCGAGCTCGGCATCCCATTCTCCGACCCCCTCGCCGACGGTCCCACGATCCAGGCGGCGGGGCAGGCCGCCCTCGACGCCGGCACGCGCCCCGGCGATGTGCTCGACATCGCCGCCGATCTGCGTGGCGGCCCGCCCGTGGTCGTGATGACCTACTTCAACACCGTCATCGCGCAGGGGGCCGACGCGTTCCTCGCCGCCGCGGCGGCGAAGGGCGTCGCCGGGATCATCATCCCCGACCTCCCCGTGGACGAGGCCGCTGACGCGCGCCGGGCGGCGCGGGCCGCGGGCGTCGCGCTCATCGCGCTCGCCGCCCCCACCACCGACGACGCACGCATGGCCGTCATCGGCGAGGAGGCCGAGGGGTTCGTCTACCTCGTGGCCGTCACCGGCGTGACCGGCGGTGAGATGAGCATGGACGACCGCCTGCGCGCCCTCGTGGCCCGGGCCCGGAGGCACATCCCGGTGCCCGTGGTCGTGGGGTTCGGCGTTCGCACGCCGGAGCAGGCCGCGCAGATCGGCACGCTCGCCGATGGCGTCGTGATCGCGAGCGAGCTCATCCGGCGCATCGGCGACGCGCCGGATGCCGCCGCCGCGGACGCCGCGGTGGACGCCTTCGGGGCCGCCGTCGCGGAGGCGCTGCGCCCCGGGTAGGGGCGGGCCCGCGCGACCCTGACCGGGGGTGCGCCCCCGCCCGCCGGCGCCCCTAGTAGGGGTAGGCCCGGATGAACTGCACGAACCCCTCGAGTTCCTCGTCGGCGAGGGGCCGGTCCTTGCCCGCGTCGTCGGTGAGTTCGAGGTACTGCATGCGGATGAGGCGCCCGAAGTCGCCGGCGCCCCGGGGGAGCTCCCCGAACTCGCCCCACCAGATGAAGTCGGCCCTCGTTCCCCAGTGGCGGGAGAGGGAGCGCATGGTCAGGAGCGGGTCGGCGCCCTGCTCGGGCACGGCCCGCACGGCGTCGCGGGTGGCGCTCACGAGATCGTCGAAGTCGGGCCAGCTGCCGGGGTCGAGCAGGAGCACCGGAACGACCTCCACCATGAAGTCGGCGGCCTCCGCGTGGTCGGCGAACCACATGAACGTGGCGGGCCCCTGGTTGGGCGGCGGGACGGGGTCGCGCGAGAGGAGGCCAACGGGGAACTCCCGCGGGTCGCGGGCGGTGACGACGCCCAGCGCGCGCCCCCGTGAGAGACCGGTCCATTCATGCATGCGGGCCAGCGTACCTGCACCGCGGATGCGCCGGGGTGCGCCGCTAGGATCGGGATCGTGAGTGCCTCCCGGACACCGCGGTCGCCCGGACGGGGTCGGCCCCCGGCCGATGAGCGCCGTCGCGACCTGCGCCGGCGACGGCGGAACGCCCTGCTCATCCTGCTGGTGGGCGTCATCGTCATCGTGGGATTCGTCGTGTGGGCGGGCCGGGGGGGTGACGGGTCGGCCGGCGATGGGGCGACGACGACCCCGGCTCCTGTCCTGCAGGTGGTGGCCCGGAGCCCCCAGCCGCAACTGCCGGCGCCGGCGAAGCCCGCCCTCGCGGTGACGGCCACCGGTGGCGATGGGCTCGAGATGCGGGTGGTGGCCGCCCCGGCGGGCAAGCCGGTGGTCCCCGGTCGGTGGCTGCCCGCCGCGAAGTCGCTGTCCCTCCCCGGGAACATCACCGCGCTGCTCGAGGCGGGCTCGATCCCCGGCTACGTCGAGATCCGCGACGACTCGGGCCGCACCACACGCTCGACCACGCTGCTGCTGCCGCCGACGCCGGGAACCGGCACCGCCGAGGTCATCCGCTCGGTGGCGACCACCCGGCCGTATGTGGCCCTGGTGTTCGACGACGGGCTCGACGAGTCCGGGGTCGAGCGCATCATCGAGGTGCTTCGGCGCACGAAGTCCGGCGGCACGTTCTGCCTCAACGGCGTGAACGTCACGACCTGGCCGGCATCGCTTGCCAAGAAGGTGCAGGCAGCGGTGGCCGACGGCATCATCACCATGTGCAGCCATGGCTGGAGTCACCGCACCAGCACCTCATCGACCGAGGCCGAGGCCCTGTCCGACCTCACCGCCAATGCCAGCACGGATCGCTACCTCGGTGTGGCGAGCGTGCCCTTCTACCGGCCGCCGTACGGCGCACTGAGCCCGGGGATCGAGGCGGCCGCCGGGAAGCTCGGGTACCGGTGGATCGTCATGTGGGACGTTGACCCCTCCGACTACGAGAAGCCCGACGCCGCCACCCTCGTCTCGCGGATCGTCAGCGCCTCGGGGAAGGGGTCCATCGTCGTACTGCATGCCATCAACGCGACCGCCGATGCGCTGCCCGGGGTCATCAAGGGGCTGGCCGGGAAGGGACTCAAGGCCGTCACGCTCACCACCCTCTTCGGCACGGCCGCGGCGGATCGGGCAGCATCCACCACGGCGACCACCCCGGCCACGACCGGCGGTGAGGTCGAGACCGCCGCCGGAGAGGCGCCCTGATGACATCCGACTGGGTCATGATCGCCGCGACGATGGTGATGTTCGTGTCCCTGTTCGGCGCCTTGGGGCTCGCGCTGGTGGCGTGGCGCCGTCAGGCGCTCATCCAGGGGCTGCAGGCGCGCGAGCAGGGTGGCCTCGGCATGTCGTCCCCGGTCGCCACCGACCGGGGACAGGCCCTCGGGCAGCGCGATGGCATCTCGCAGGGTGGCGTGGCCATGTCGGCCAGTGCGGGTAACGGCGCGGTGATCGGCGTGATCATCGGGGTCATCGTGCTGCTCGGCGCCGGCGGGTTCGCCGCGTGGTGGTTCGGGTTCCGCAGCGAGACCTCCACTGCGGGGACCGCCGCTCCGATCACGAAGCCGGCGAACGGGCCGCTCGGCGCCGACCCGGATTCGGTGGTCCCCGCCGACCCGCCCGCGATCCAGGACCGGGCCGCCTATACCGTGGCGGTGCTGAATGCCAGCGGCGTCACGGGCGCCGCACGGGACATCGTGGCCCCCAAGATCGAGACCACCGGCTACCGGCTGGGCGAGGTCGGTGATGCCAACGATCAGGATCTGGCCACATCGGTCGTGATGTGGCGCCCGGGCAAGCAGGCGGTGGCCCAGAACGTGGCCCGCGACCTCGGTATCACGAGTGCCCCGCCGTTGGACGGGGTGGCGGCGGATGCGATCGGCGAGGCCGACGTGGTCGTCGTCGTGGGCAGGGACTCCGCGTCCGGGCCGTGAGCGACGACGGGGACCGCCTGGGGCTCGAGCGGCGCTACGCAGGCGCCCTGAGCGCACTGCTCGTGCAGATGACCCCGCCGTACGGCTTCACGCTGGCCACCTTCACGGCCGGTGGGCTGACGGCCCATTTCGCGGGGACCACGCCCGACCCGTGGGACATCCTGCTGTTCCTCGCGGGTGCCCTGACGGGCTATGCGCTGCTCGCCCTCATCGCGGTGTCGTTGCTGCGGCGCCTCCACCCGCGCCCGCTGCCCGTCAACAGCTGGCAGATGCTGCATGTGATCCCGCTGGGCGTGGTGTTCCTGCTGGCGCTCGCCGCGGCGACGCTGGTCGCATTCCCGGTCGCGTGGTTCATGAGCGGCATCGCCCTGACCTTCGGCTACCTGGGCTCGTTCGCCTGGGTCCTGCGCTTCCTGGGCCGGGACGACGGGACGATCGCCGGGGGGGCATGAGCACGGCGCCCCCGCATCCTATGGCCGACACGGTGCGTGCCCTCGCCGATGCCGGGCCGCCCCTGGTGCTGCCGGGCGTGTACGACGGCCTTTCGGCACGCCTGGCCGCGGGAGCCGGGTTCGGCGCGCTGGTCGTGTCGGGGTACTCGGTGGCGGCGTCGCGCCTCGGACTTCCCGACTTCGGCTACCTCACGCAGACCGAGATCACCGATGCGGCCCGCGACCTCGTGGCGGCGGTGCCGGGGGTACCGGTGATCGTGGATGCCGACACCGGCTATGGCAATGCCCTGTCCGCCGCGCGTACCGCCCGCCTGCTGCACCGGGCCGGCGCGGCCGGGATGATCCTGGAGGATCAGGAGTGGCCGAAGCGCTGCGGCCACATGGAGGGCAAGCGCATCGTGACCCGCGCCGAATGGCTGGCGAAGGTGAGGGCCGTCGCGGACCTGCGCGACGAGGGCATCGACCTCTTCCTGATCGCGCGCACCGATGCCCGGGGCCCCGAGGGTCTCGACGAGGCCATCGCCCGCGGGCGCGCCGCCGCCGACCTCGGAGCCGACGCGGTATTCGTGGAGGCCCCGCTCGACCGTGACGAGCTGGCGCGCATCGGCGCGAAACTCGCCGGGACCCGGCCCGTGGCGAACATGGTGGAGGGGGGGCGGACACCCATGGTTCCCACCCCGGAACTCGGGGAGATGGGCTTCCGGATGGTGTTGTGGGGGATCAGCGGAATCCTCGCCGCCGGCCACGCACTGGCCGCGACGTATCAGGCGCTCGCGGCCACCGGGTCGGGCCCCGACCCCGCGACGCTCATGACGTTCACCGAGATCACCGATGCGGTGGGCCTGCCCGACCACCGGCGTCTGGACGAGCGCTACGCGGGCGGTCCGGCGTCGTGAGCGTGCCGTACCCGGCCGACGTGATCGCGGCCGCCGCCGGCATCGGGACGGGCCCCGGGTCCGCTCCGGCGGACGGCAGGGCGCTGACCCGGGGATAGCGCCATGCCGGCCTTCGAGGTCTCGGTGGATGTGGACGTCGCCCCCGGGACGGCGTGGGAGGTCGTGCGCGACCCATGCGCCATCACCCGGTGGTATCCGCGGTACGTGCGGTGCCACGCGGTCCGGGACATGCGCATCCTCGAGCGTGCGGATGGGGTGAAGGTGCAGGAGCGCTTCCTGCGACGCGACGAGGATGCAATGACCCTCACCTCCACCGTGCTGAGCGGCCTTGCGTGCACGGACCACCTCAATATCTTCCGCGTCGAGCCGCTCGAGCCGGGGTGCCGGATCACCTGGTGGACGCGCGCCGAGGGCGCGGACCCTGCGAGCGATGTCGGGGCATGGCTACCGGAGGAACACCGCACCGCGCTCGCCGGGCTGAGGGACTACCTCGAGGACATCTGAGGGGTAACTCCTCGGGTAGGACTCGAACCTACAACCCTCCGGTTAACAGCCGGATGCTCTACCAATTGAGCTACCGAGGATCGGCGGGGCGGGAGTCTAGAGGAGCACCGGCACGTTGTGGTCCGTGCGTGGGGGAGTGAAGCGATGGACGTGCACGATGGGCCCCGTCTCATCAATGCGCCCGGGTACTGGCAGGTCGTCGCGGCGGTATCCCCACCCACAGCGCTGCATGGCGTCCACGAACGGCCGGGAATCCGGGCGCCTCGGGTCGGCGATGATCACCTCGCCGGAGGGCGCACACAGCGCCGGGATCAGGGCGCCCAGAGCGACGCCGTTGCGGGCCTCGTAGAGGATGTCGGCGCCGATCACGATGTCCCAGGGGCCCCGGTGGATGACCGACTCCGGTGGGTCGCGCCAGTCCATGACCTCGGCGTCCATGCCGAGGCCGAGGTTCCGCGCGTTCCACCGGCTGAACTCGACGGCGGCGGGGTACCAGTCGGTGCTGAGCGCGCGGGCGCCGCGCAGCGCGGCCGTCATCGCCCCGGTGCCGATCCCGCCGCCCAACTCGATGACCGTCCGCCCCGTGAGGTCCATACCCGCGAGCACGCCGCACAGCACGCGCGCGCTTGGCCACACCTCGGCCCAGTACGGCAGGCGTTCGTCATCGGCGAACTCCCGCTCGTCAATGAGGTCCTCGGCGGCCGGCGGGCGGCGCACCCTCAGGATGAGGTCACCGGCCGGCACGTCCTCCCAGATGCAGCGTGGGTCGTCGGGGTGCACGGCGGCGGAGCCTAATCCGGGCGGGGGCCGCTATAGTCCCCGGCCGCCAGATCCGAGGAGACGATTTACCCGTGAGTGAGATGACCGAGACCGAGGGCCCCGAGGCAGAGGCTGCCCCCGAGGCGGAGGCTGCTGCTGAGACGGAGCCCGCGCTCGAGGCCGAGGCGGCCCCCGAGACCGCGGCCCCTGAAGCCGAGGCGGCCCCCGAGGAGCCCGTGGACGAGGCCCCTGAGGCCGAGGCTGCCCCCGAGGAGCCCGTGGACGAGGCCCCTGAGGCCGAGGCTGCCCCCGAGGAGCCCGTGGACGAGGCCCCGGTGACCGGCCCCCGTGCCCGCGCCGGTCTGGCGACGCTCTACCTGTGCGAGCGCGGCCACCGCACCCTCGCCGTCTGGAGCGAGGCCCCCACCACCTGTCATGCCCGCCCGACCCGCTCAGGCGGCGAGTGCGGCCGCCCCGTGTACCACTCAACCGAGTTGCCGGAGACCGTGCAGAAGGCCCTCAACCCGATCAAGGCCTCGAAGAAGTCCAGCAAGGGCTAACGGGTCCGCTGACGACGAGGGTTGCGGTCGTCGTCAGCGGGACACCACGCGAGGTCGCGCCGTGCGCGCCCCCCGGGACTCCACGCGGCGGCGCACGGGGGACATGATCGAGTGTGGCGCGGCGCGCCGTCGGGCTACCCTCCTGGGGGTGCCCGGCCTTCGGGAGGGTGCGTTCAGGGCTCGTCCCAGATGGGCCATGCCGCCCCTGGGGGGTCGGCTGCGTCCACGGTGCGCGGAGCAGGCCCGCACGGCCGACGGGCGGCTGCCCCCCGTGACCTCCGGGCAGCGGGCCTCACCGCCGGGGCGTGCACGGTTCAGAGGTGCGGGTGGCCAAGGCACGCCATACCGGCGTGCCTTGGCCCCGTCGGAAACCCGACCCCCATGGGCCGAGCGGACACCGGCCCTCCGGCGCGGGGTCGCTGGGGCGAAGCGCGAGTCCGGGGTTGTCCGCGGGGTCAGGCGGCAGCGTGTACCGACGTGGCACGAGGGTCTCCCAGTCGCGTCGGCCCGTCCTGTGGCAACACCCACGATTGTGCACATAGGCGGTAGGGGTACGATGTCACCGATGAGTCCCCTTCCCTCAATCATGTAGGTCCGCGCGTTGTCACACGTCCGTCTGACGAGCGCGCTCGCGCTGGTCACGCTGTGCTGGGCCGCGATGCCCGCTGCCGCCACGTGGGGCACGACGCCCCGAAATCTCTCTGTGGCCGGGCAGAACGCCACTGATCCCCGGATCGCGGTGGCCACCGACGGGACCGCGACGGCGGTGTGGGTGCGCTCGAACGGCACCCACACCATCATCCAGGCCGCGCGGTACTCATCCGGCGCTTGGGGACCGACGGTGGATCTCTCGCTGGCTGGGGCTAACGCCTCGACACCCCGCGTGGTGGTGGACACCTCCGGGGTCGTCACGGTGGTGTGGAGGCGTGATGGGGGGTGTTGCGGTGTGGTCCAAGCCAAACGGTATACACCCGGCTCCCCCGGCTCTTGGGGCACCACGACGGATCTCGGCGACGGGCAGGAGCCCACCGTCGGGGTTGACGGCTCGGGAGGCGTGACCGTCGTGTGGAACTACTCGTACACGATACGGGCGCGGCGGTATACACCCGGCCCCCCCGGGGCTTGGGACGCGACGGAGACGACCCTGTCGGCCTACAATGCGGGTTATCAGGAGCGCGCCCCAAACGTCGCGGTGAATGCCAGCGGGCTCGCGGTTGCGGTGTGGAACCGCTCCCCACTGCCGAGTGGCACGACCACCGTCAAGGCCGCGCGGTATACGCCCGGCTCACCCGGGTCCTGGGGCGGCATCGAGGCGGTCGCCACCGGCGGCGAGTCCACCGTCGCGGTCGCCCCCGACGGGGCCGCGGTAGCGGTCTGGGTGGCCACAGTCGCCTCCTACCAGATTGTCCAGACGGCCCGGTACGCCGCCGGGGTATGGGGAGCCCCGGTGAACCTCTCCGAGACAGGGGCGCACGCCAGTTCCCCGCGGATCGCGATGGACCCCGACGGGACCGCGACGGTCGTATGGATCCGGCCCGTCTCGGCCAACTATGTCGTCCAGACCAAGCGCTCTCCCCTTGGGATCTGGGACCCCACGGCGACGACGCTCTCTGGAGGGGGGGCGTACGGCGGCAGCCCAGCCCTGGCGGCGGGTGTCAGCGGGACCGCAACCGTGTTGTGGCTGCGCCCGAGCACCGGCGCGAGCATCGTTCAGGTGAAGGAGCACACCACCCCCAGCGGGTGGACCGCCACGGCGACGGATCTCTCCGGGACGCAGGCGTTGACCCCCCACGTCGCGGTGAACGCGTCCGGGGTCGCAATGGCGGTCTGGGCGCGGACGATGTCGATCGACGGAATCACCAACACCGTCATCCAGGCCGCGCTGCCCCCGACGATCCCTGAGGCCCCGGCGACGGTCACCGCCACGTCCGGGAACACCCAGTTGGACGTCGCTTGGGCCGCGCCCGTGTGGAACGGCGGGAGCGCCGTCACCGGCTACACGGCCACCGCCACCCCGGTGGCCGGCGGCTCCTCCTCCACCTGCGCCGGGGGCTCATCCGCGACGTCATGCAGCATCACTGGTCTCACCAACGGATCGGCCTACACCGTCGGGGTGACCGCCACCAATGGGGAGGG
This sequence comes from Actinomycetota bacterium, assembly GCA_005792725.1. GTDB lineage: Bacteria > Actinomycetota > Thermoleophilia > Miltoncostaeales > Miltoncostaeaceae > SYFI01. The sequence continues at coordinate 9,487 of SXQZ01000153.1, read as the reverse complement.
GGCCGGTCCGTCCGGCGCCGCCGCCGCCCCGGTGACTCCGGCGAGGAGGTCCTCGGCCCCGCAGAACGTCACCGCCACGCCCGGGAACGGGCAGGTGGACGTGGGCTGGCAGCAGCCTCTCGACAACGGCGGGAGCGCCGTCACCGGCTACACGGCCACCGCCACCCCGGTGGCCGGCGGCTCCTCCTCCACCTGCACCGGGGGCTCATCCGCGACCTCATGCAGCATCACCGGCCTCACGAACGGCGCCGCCTACACCATCACGGTGACCGCCACCAATGTGGTGAACTCGGCGGCGGGCGCGGGTGCCTCCGGTGCCGCCACCGCCCCGGTGACCCCGCGGACCACGCCCTCGGCTCCTCAGGGCGTTACCGGCACGTCGGGTGATGGACAGGTGACCATCAGCTTCAGCGCGCCGGTGTCCGACGGCGGGAGCGCCATCACTGGCTACACGGTCACCGCGTCGCCCGGGGGGGGCACCTGCACCGCGGTCCCGGGGGCGACATCGTGCACCATCTCCGGCCTCACGAACGGCACCACCTAGTCCTTCACGGCCACCGCCACGAATGCCGGCGGCACATCTGCTGGGTCCTCGCCATCGGTCGCCGTGACCCCTGCAGCACCGGCCGCACCATCGTCTGGACCGGGAGCGGGGTCACCCCCGGCCACTGCACCGATCCCATCGCTCGGGGCGCGTACCGGGTGCCGCCGCGGGGCGTGCACCACCACCGGTACCGTTCCCGTGCCGGCAACGCGCATCACCCAATCGGCACGCCGCGTGATGGCGGGCACCTCAGCGGCCCACCGGCTCGCGAGACTCGGGGCAACCCCCGCCAGGGCCCGATGCACCATTCGCACCAAGGGCAAGGGCAAGAGCACGAGGAAGAGCAAGAAGCGCACCTACACGTGCACGGTCCGGCTCGCAAAGGGTCAGTGGACGATCACCACCGGGGCACTCAGCCGCACCGGGGCCGTGGTGGCGCAGACCGTGAAGGTCACCCGCGTGAAGTAGCCAGGGGGCTGGCGATCAGGGTCCTGCACCGCACCCCCACTCCTCGGGCCCGACCGCATCCGGCCCGCGTTGCCGGGTGGCACGGGGATGGGGTCCACCGGAACGCACCCGACTGGTGGCTGCCCGGGGAGTGCATCCCATCACCGCGGCGGCGATGGGGGACCGGGACACTTCAACGACTGCGCAGGGTGGGCCTACGCGGCAGTCATCTCCTCGGCCCGCGCGACCATGCGGTCCATCTCGGCGAACCCGGGATCCCAGCAACCCGGATCGGCCAGATCCACGCCCAGGGGGAGCAGGAGGTCGGCAGGCTCGGCCGAGCCGCCGGCGGCCAGGAAGTCGAGGTAGCCGCCCACGAACGCATCGCCGTCCTCGCGGTAGCGCGCATACAGCGCAAGGGTTACGAGGTGGGCGAACACGTAGGCATACGTGTAGAAGCGCGTAGAGATGAAGTGGGGGATGTATGACCAGCCGAGGCCGTACCCCTCGGGCATCTCCACGGCGTCGCCGTAGTACGCCGCGTTGCGCTCCACCCAGACCCGGGAGAGGCGCTCGTCGGTGAGCGTGGTGCCGTCGGCGCGCATGCGGTAGGCGTCCTGCTCGTAACGGGCCAGGACGGTCTGGCGGAAGACCGTGGCGAACGAGCCCTCCACCCGCTCGCACACCAGAGCGGTACGGGTGCCGTGGTCGCTCTCGGTGGCCATGAGGTGGTCGAACGCGATGATCTCGGCAAATGTCGAGGGCACCTCGGCCAGTGCGAGCCCCGTGTGGAACGAGAGCGCCGTCTGGCGTTCGGCCGACAGCGTGAAGTGCATTCCGTGGCCCAGTTCATGGGCGAGGGTCATCACGTCGTCCATGCGGTCGGTGTAGTTCATGAGCACGAACGGCTTGGCGTTCTGGGCAACCGAGGCGCAGAACGCACCGCCGCGCTTGCCTGCGCGCGGCTCGGCGTCAATGCGCCCGTCGGTGAAGAAGCCGGTGGCGATGTCACCGATCTGCGGCGAGAAGGCATGGAACGACGCATCGATGATGCCCCGGGCTTCCGGGAACAGCACCTCCCGGGCGTCACCGAGTGGGGCGTACTGGTCGGCAAGGTGCAGGCGGTCCAGGCCGAGCAGCCGCGCCTTCACGCGGAACCAGCGCTGCGCCAACCCGTAGTGGTGCTCCACGGCGGACATCATCGCCTCGACGGCGGGCCCCGGCACCTCATTGCGCAGGTGGGTCGGGTCCATGGGGTCCGCGTAGTCGCGCAGACGGTCCATCGCCAGGCGATCGCCCACCAGTGTGTCGTAGCAGTGGGCCAGCGTCGGCGAGTGGGGACCCAGGGTCTCATACAGCGTGGTGAGGGCACGGAACCGGGTGTCGCGGTCCGGGTTGCGCACGCAGGCGAGCAGGCGGTCGATCGTGTGGGGCTCAGGTCCCTCACCCGAGTCGAACTCCGCCTCGAGGGTCGAGGTGATCCGCCCGAACAGCGTCTGCCACGCTCCGGTGGCCGCCGGGCGGCGCTCGGCGAGCATTCGCTCCTCGGGCTCGGTGAGGGTGTGCGTCCGGAACCGCCGGGCCGACACGAGATGATGACGGTCGGCGGCGACCTCGGGCGCGTTGGCCAGCCGCTCCGCCACCGGATCATCGAGGGCCAGCCACTCGAGCTCGAAGAAGCGCAGCGCATTCGACGCCTCCACCAGTCCCCGCTCCACCAGCGCGCTGAGGTCCTGGTTCCCGGCGTCGGTGACATCCACCGCTTCGCGCAGCGAGGCGTAGGAGGACAGGCGCCCGATCTCGTTCTCGATACGGGCCATCTCCCCGAGGGCGGCGGCCAGGGTTGGGCCGTCCATTGCGGCCATGGTGCCCCGGTATCGGGTGGCGAAGGCCGTGCAGTCGGCGAGGGCCACGGACAGGCGGTCGCGGCAGTCGGCGGCGGAGTCGCAGAGAGGGGAGAGGTCCCAGTGCACGCCCGCGGCGCGGCGTGCGGAGTCGGTGGTCGTCATCGGGATGACGTTACCCCAGCGCCGCCGCCATGAGGCGGTCGATGGTGTGCCCCGGCAGCGGCGGATCACCGGTGTCACCGGGGTGGTACGGGCTCGTGGAGCGGTGATAGTCGGATCCCCCGGAGGGGACGAGGCCGTACCGCTGCGCGAGGGTCGCGTAGGCGGCGAACTGATCGGGACTGTGCTCGGGCCGGTGCACCTCGATGCCCGCGAGCCCGGCGCGCGCGAGACGTCCGACGAAGGGGTCGAGGTGCGCGCGGTCGAGCCCCAGGGTTCCCGGGTGCGCCAGCACCGCGGCCCCGCCCGACTCGCGCACCAGCGTGATGCCCTCGTCCACCTCAAGACCGTGCGACGCCACGTACGCCGGGCGGCCGTCGCCGAGGTAGAGGTCGAAGGCGGCCCGGCGGTCCGGCACGTGCCCGGCGCGCACGAGGGCGTCGGCGATGTGGGGGCGCCCGAGCGCGGCCCCGGCCGCGCCGTCCCGCACCTCGTCCCAACCGACGGGGACGCCGAGGTCGTTGAGCCGGTCCACCATCTCTCGCGCGCGTTCCTCACGGGTCTCCGCGAACCCCGCGAGCAGGCCGGTGAGGGGCTGCGGAGCGAGGTCGGAGAAGTAGCCGAGCAGGTGCATGCTGCCGTGGGGAACCCGGATCGAGAGCTCGATACCGGGGATCACCCGTACGCCGCTGACCTTCCCCGCGGGGTCTGCGGCGGGCACGCCGGCCATGGTGTCGTGGTCGGTGATGGCCAGTACGTCGACCCCGCGGGTTGCCGCGTACATCACGAGATCGCCTGGTGCATTCTCGCCGTCGGACCGGTTGGTGTGGGTGTGGAGGTCGTGGGCCACGGCGCGCCGACGGTACCATCGCCTCCATCATGGGACGCATCCGACGCGCGGACGCGGGCAACGCCCGCGCCGTCTACTCAACGGGCACCGGGCGCGTTGCACCCGGGGCCGCACCGGTGGAACGATCCCCGGCCGCCAGCGGGGATGGAATCGTGCGGGTATCGCGGACGACGGCGGGCCGCAAGGGCAAGACGGTCACCCTCGTCACGGGTCTGCCCCCGGGCGAGGCCGCCGACATCGGGCGGGAACTCCGGCGCCTGTGCGGCTCCGGGGGCGCGGTGAAGGGCGGCGTGGTCGAGGTGCAGGGCGACCACCGCGACACGGTGGTCGCGTACCTGCGGGGACGCTTCCGGGTCAAGACCGCGGGCGGCTGACTCCCGCGGGTCCTAGGCGCGCTCGATCGCCAGCCGCTGTCCCGTCGCCCGGGTGAACACTGTGGCCTCCTGGCGGGCCGACCACATGGCCACGTCCACATCGCCGTGGGCGCGCAGCCACAGGGTCACCAGATCACCCGCGTGCGCGCAGGCGATGCCGGTGATCGCGCGTGCACGCCCCACCTCAAGCTGCTCCGCGATGCGCAGGAAGGCGGCGAGGCGGAGGATGCGCGATTCGTCCCGCGGCTTGAGGACCGCCCCGAGCGGCCCGGGCGACTGGATCGCCTTGCGGTGGCCGCGCACGAGTTGGGCGATGACGACGAGTTCGCGATGGGGGAAGCCCGGGAGCCCGGAGTTCAGCACGAGGTAGTGACCGTGCTTGTGGTGGTCGTTGTAGTCCACGAGCGTTCCGACGTCGTGCAACAGGGCGGCGGCGTGCAGCCACTCGCGTTCGCGCGGGTCACCGTCGTGCACGCCGAGCCGGGCGAGCCCGTCGAAGATCTCCATTGCGAGCCGGGCGACCTGCTCGCAATGGGGGCGGTCATAGCCGAACAGCTCCGCGAGGTCGCGCACGCTCGTACCCCGGACATCGGGGACCAGCGGTGGATCCGTGGCGGGCAGGAAGGCCTCCCAGAACACGCCCCAGCGAAGGCCCTGGGCGCAGACCTCGACGCGGTCCACGCCCCCGGCCTGCATCAGGGCGTCCAGCACGACGGCGCCGGCGAGCATGATGTCGGCGCGGTCGGCCTTGAGGCCGGGCATCCGCTGGCGTTCGCGTCGTGGGAGGGCGGTCATGCGCTCGATGAGATCGCCCAGCGCCTCGCGCGAGAGCAGGTAGCCGTGCACCTCGCCGAGGGGGTACCCCGCTGCCTTCTGCGCCATGACCGCGAGGGTGCGCACGGCCCCGCCCATGGCGACCACGCGCCGCGCATCGGCGAGCCAGGCATCGTGATGGAACACATCGAGGACGTGGCGCCGCAGTGCCCTGACGTCGCCCCGGGTCTGCACCTGATCGGCCATGAAGGCGTCGGTCATGCGTACCGCGCCGACCGGACGGCTCATCGATTCGGTCATGAGGCGGTCCTCCACCCGGGCCACCTGGATGCTCCCGCCCCCCAACTCGGCGACCAGGCCATCGGTGAGGGTGGAGCCATTGACCGCGCCGATGTAGCCGTAGCGGGCCTCCTCGTCGCCCGACACGATCCGTGCGGGCAGGCCGGCGTCGATGATCGCCTGGAGCACCTCGTCCCCGTTCGGGGCGTCGCGGATGGCGCTGGTGGCGATCGCGCGTACCTCGTCAATGCCGGATCCGTCGCAGAACCCCGCGAACAGGCGCGCCACGCGCGCGGCGCGCCGGGCGGCGTCAGGGGGGATGGGTGCGCCGGGTGGGGTGCCCTCGGTCAGCCGCACGACCTCGCGTACCTCGTCCACCAGACGGAACGGCCCGCCGGCGCGGAACTCGAACACGACGAGGCGGAAGGTGTTCGATCCCAGGTCCACCACCGCGAGGCGACGTGGCCCACCCCGGCCCTGCCCGTCGCGGGGTACCCTAGAGCCCATGTCGATCGGTCCGCTTGAGCCACCTTCGGTCAGTGAGGCCGGGGATGCGCTTGCGCCGGTCGCCCCGCGCTACCTGTCGTGGCCCGAGCACTTCGACACCGTGTCCGACGTGCAGGCGGCGTGGGACCGGGCGCTGGCCACGCATCCGGCCGCCGATCGCCCGACCCTGCTTCGCGCCGATGCCCTGGCCCGGGAGCGCCACGAGGGCCAATGGCGGCGTGGCAGCCGCACGCCGTACTGGGTGCACCCCGTCCGGGTGACGATGGGCCTGATGCAGTGGGGCGTCACCGATCCCGATCTGCTGGTCACCGCTCTGCTGCACGATCTCGTGGAGGACACGGTCACCACGCCCGGGGAGATCCGCGGGGCCTTTGGGGCGCGTCCCGCGGATCTGGTCGTGTGGCTCACCGCCCCCGACAGTGGACTCGCCGGGGATGCGGTGCGCGGGTACTACCGTCGTCTGCTCGAGCAGGGCCCCCCGGATGCGCACCTCGTCAAGATCGCAGATCGTTCGGACAACCTCCGCAGCATCCAGGCGTTGGTCATGCGCACGGGCGACCGCTACCGGCAGTGGGCGGGGGCCTACCTCAATCGCACCCAGTGGCAGGTGCTGCCGCTCGCGGCCGATGCGCCATCGCCTGCGCGCGTCGCATTGGTGAGCGCAATGGCGGATCTCGCCCCGCTCGTGGAGCCCGTGGGCTTCACCGAGCCCTAACACGACCGCTACTCCACCGCCGTAGTCGCGGACGTTGGATTCCCCGCAGATGAGGTGGGTTCCACGGCGGTTCGAGGAGGAGATCATGGGCACCATCATCGCGTTGGGGAGCAGGGAGGTCACCGACATGGATAGGGTCGCTGAGCTCCTTGCCCGGCTGGAGTGGCGGCTTGACGAGCCGTGCTGCGTACCGGGCTGCTCGCATGATGGTGAGTGCAGTGGGGCGGTCGGGATCCCGGCCGCCGCCTAGCTCCTCCCGGAGGTCCGGGGGGCGTCCCACGCCAGGGCAGGGCTCCGCCCCAGGCGCAGGCGCCCCCCGTTGCCGTCGTCGGGCAGGAGGCATCTGGGGGCCCGCGTTCCGCCCCCGCCCCGGGGACCGTGCCCGCTTCACCCCGGGACGTCAGGATCCGGGGAGCGTGATCTCCGCGAGGTAGGGCGCCCTCGCAAGGGGGGCGATTCCCAGGCGCCCCGCGGCGAGATCGAGGATGGCATCCCCGGCGACCTCACGTCGCCATCCCCGCCCGAGGGGGGCATCCGCGGGGTCCCCGTCCGTGAGGACGGCGGTCAGGAAGGCATCGATGTCGTCGCGCGTGGCCACGAGCCCCGGGGCGAGGTCCACGGCGGCCGCGCGGGCCCCCACGAGGATCTGCGCGAGCGGCGTGAGCGTCTCGAGGCGCGCCTGAACCGCCGCCGGGGGAGCGGGGCCGAGCGTGATGGGTGGGTCGCCGGACCCCTCGTCCATCGCACGGATGAGGGCCTCGGCCTCCTGCTCGCGCATCGACGACGGCACGCCCCGCTCGGACAGCAGGGCGGCGGGTCCCCCGGGACGCCGCCGCACGAGTTCGATGAGCGTGCGGTCGGGCATGAGCCAGCCGACCGGCCGGTCCCGTCGCCGGGCCTCCGACTCGCGCCAGGCGGCGGCATGCCGGAGCACCGCACGCTCCGCAGGCTGCAGGCGGCCGTGCCCCTTCACCTTCCGCCATGCCTCAAGCGGGTCGGGGGCCAGACGGGCCGCCGGGCCGTATCGGCGCTCGTGCTCCTCGAGCACCCAGTCAACGCGTCCGCGCTCCGCGGCCCGTCGCATCAACTCGTCCACCAGCGCGAACAGGTGCTCCACGTCGGCGGCGGCGTAATCGAGTTGGGCGCGGGTGAGCGGGCGCCGCGACCAGTCGGAATAGCCCTCCGTCTTCGCGACCCTCACGTCAAGGACGCGCTGAAGCAGCGTCCCGAGGCTCTGGCCCGCGCCCATACCGACGAAGCCCGCGACCAGTTGTGAGTCGAGCAGACGGGAGGGGCGCACGTCGAACGCCAGGGCGAAGAGCGTGAGGTCGGCGGTCGGGGCATGCATGACCACGTCGATGGCCGGGTCGGCCAGAAGCGCGGCAATCGCGTCGAGCGGGCCGCCCCCGATCGGGTCGATGAGCGCGATCTCATCCCCGGTGGCCACCTGGGCCAGGCAGGGAATGGGCGCGTAGGTGCGCTCCCACAGGAACTCCACGTCCACGGCCATCCGGCCCGTACCGCGGATTCGGGCCGCGAGGTCCGTGACGCCCTCCGGAGTGTTGATGATGCTGGCGTGCGCGCTCACAGTGCCTAACATTAGGGGGATGCAGGTAACCGGGCTGACCAAGGCATTCGGACCGCGCACGCTGTTCTCGAACGTCTCGTTCCGTCTGGGTCCCGGGGACCGGCTGGCGGTGGCGGGCCGGAATGGCGCGGGCAAGACGACGCTCCTCAGGATCCTCGCCGGGCTCGAGGACGCCGACGACGGCGCGGTGTCGGTTCCGCGCGGCGAGCGCGTGGCCCTGCACGATCAGCGGCCCGACGCGGGTGCCGCCGGGACGGTCCGGGAGTACGTGGAGCAGGGCCTCTCCCACGCACGCGATGCCGAGCGGCGCCTCGCGGATCTGGAGGGGCGCATGGCCGGTGGTGATCATGGGCCCGCCACCATGGCCGCGTACGACCGTGCGCAGGCCGACATCGAGGCGGCGGGCGGGTATCACTGGCGCGCATGGGTGGAGCGAGTCACGCGAGGCCTCGGTCTCACCGGGGACCACCTGGACCGCCCCCTCGCGAGCCTGTCGGGGGGTGAGCTCACACGGGCCTCACTGGCGCGCGCGCTCGCGGGCCGGCCACAGGTCCTCCTGCTTGATGAGCCCACCAACCACCTCGACCTCGAGGCGATGGAGTGGCTGGAGGCGATCGTGCGCGACCTCGAGGCCGCCGTGGTCATCGTGTCGCACGATCGCTGGTTCCTCGAGTCCACGGCGACCGCGGTGCTCGACATCACAAGTGGCCGTGCGCGGTACTGGCCGATGGGCTACTCGGCGTTCCGGCGCGCCCGCGCCGAGGATGACGCCCAGCAGGCCGCGAGGGCCGAACGCCGGCGCGCGGAGATCGAGCGCCTCGAGCGGTTCGTCACGCGGTGGCGCGCGGGCACGCGGGCCCGGCAGGCGAAGTCCCGCGCGAGGCGGCTTGAGGGGATCGCGCCCGTGGAGGCGCCGACGCGGGAGCGGTCGTTGTCCTTTGGGTTCCCGCGGACCGAACGCCCGGGCCGGGTGGTGGTCGAGGCCGACGGCGTGCGGGTGGAGGTCGCGGGCCGCGTGCTCGTGGACGCCGCGGGCTTCACGATCGAGCGGGGCCAGCGCGTGGCCGTGGTCGGGCCGAACGGGTCCGGCAAGACCACGACCGTCGAGACGCTGCTCGGCCACCGCGAGGCGGCGGCCGGGCGGGTCAGTATGGGCCACAAGGTCGTGCCCTCGTACTTCACCCAGCACGCCCGGGAGTTCGACGGGGGCCGCACCCTCGCCGAGACGGTCAAGGTCGGCACATCGCTGACCGAGACCGAAGCCCGTACCCTTCTCGGACGCTTCCTGTTCCCCGGCGCCCTGGCTGATCGCACGGTCGAGGGGCTGTCGGGCGGTGAGCGCCGGCGTCTGGGGCTGGTGGCGCTGGTCGCCGAGGGAGGCAACCTGCTCGTGCTGGACGAGC
>SXQZ01000152.1 GCA_005792725.1 Actinomycetota bacterium | reverse complement strand
GACGTCCACGCCCTCCGGCGGGACGACCTGGTCGAAGTGGACCGCGAAACCGTGCGCGAACAGCAGCATGTTGCCGGGCTCGAGGCCGTCCCGGACGTCCGCCGCATACACATCACCCATGATCTCGTCGGGGACGAGGAGCATGACGAGATCGCCCCGGCGTGTCGCCTCGAGGGGGGTGAGCACCTCGAGCCCGGCCGCCGTGGCCTTGGCCGCCGACTGCGAGTCGGGGCGCAGGCCCACGACCACGTCCACCCCCGACTCCTTCAGGTTGAGCGCGTGGGCGTGCCCCGGACTGCCATAGCCGATGATGGCGACCGTCTTGCCATCGAGAAGGCCGAGGTCGGCGTCGGCGTCATAGATCATCGTCAGCTCGTCGGTCATGTGGTCTTTCTTCGACTAGGTGGTGGTGCCGCCGCGGCCCAGAGCCACGACGCCGGTGCGGACCATCTCGATGAGGCCGTTGTGCCGCAGCAGCTCCTCGAGGTTCTCGAGCTCGGCGGTCGTGCCGGTGGCCTGGATGATCATGGAGTCGGCCGTCACATCCACGATCTCGCCCCGGAAGATGTCCACGAGCGCGAGGACCTCGGCCCGCGGGGCCTCGGCGGTGGACACCTTGAACAGGCCCAGCTCGCAGGCGACCATGTTGGCCGGGTCGAGGTCGCGCACCTTGATCACGTTGATCAACTTGTCGAGCTGCTTGGTGATCTGCTCCACGGGGAAGCGCGACGCGTCCACCGTGATGGTCATCCGGGAGCGGTCGACGTCCTCGGTGGGGCTCACCGTGAGCGAGTCGATGTTGTAGCCACGTCGTGTGAACATGCCGGCGACGCGCGAGAGCACGCCCGGCTTGTTCTCCACGAGGACGGAGAGCGTGTGCTGGGTCACGACGCGGGAGCATACCCCACCCCGGCCCCCGGCCGGAGTGGTCGGCGGGTCAGTCCCCGCCGATCTGGGCGCGCACGAGGCGCTGGACGGCCTTCGGGTCAGCCCGCCCGCCCGTCTGCTTCATCGCCTGACCCACAAAGAACCCGATCACCTTCTCCTTGCCGTCCCGCAGCTGCCCGGCCTGATCCGGGTTGGCGTCCATCAGATCCGCGATGACGTCGCGCAGCGCGTCCTCGTCGCTGATCTGCCCGAGCCCGCGGGCCTCGACCACCGCGGCGGGCTCGCCCCCGGTCGCGATGACCTCCGCCAGCACCTCCTTGGCCGCCGGAACCGACACGGTGCCCTCAGCGAGGAGCCCGACCAGTGCCGCCATACGGCTCGGCGTGACCCGTGACTCCCACGGCTCCTCCCCCACCTCGCGCAGTTGGGCGCGGAGCTCGCCGCGTACCCAGTTGGCAGCGGCCTTGGGGTCGGCCTCCCCCGCGACCGCCATGAAGTACGCCGCGAGCTCCGGGCTCCCGGTGAGCACCTCGGCATCCTCTGCCGAGAGGCCCATCTCGCCGACCATGCGGCGGCGCATCGGCACCGGGAGCTCCGGCAGGCCGTGGCGCAGATCGTCCACCCACGCCGGATCCGGGACCACCGGCACCAGGTCCGGCTCCGGGAAGTACCGGTAGGCGTGCGACTCCTCCTTGGAGCGCAGGGGCGTGATCTCACCGGTCTCCGGCTCGTAGTGCACGGTCTCCTGCCGCACGCGGCCCCCCGAGGCGACGATCTGCGTCTGGCGCGCGATCTCCGCATCGATCCCGCGCTCGAGGAACCGGAACGAGTTCATGTTCTTCAACTCGGTCTTGGTGCCGAGCGCATGGGAGCCCACCGGCCGGATGGAGACGTTCGCATCGGCGCGCATGGACCCCTCCTCCATCGAGCAGTCGCTGACCCCGAGGAACAGGAGCGTCTGCCGCAACTGGCGCAGAAAGGTGCCTGCGTCGGAGGCCGACCTCAGGTCGGGCTCGGTGACGATCTCGACGAGTGGGGTGCCGCCGCGGTTGAAGTCCACCACCGATCCCTCCGCGCCCGCGCGCCGGCCGCCGGCGTGCGTGAGCTTGGCGGCGTCCTCCTCGAGGTGCGCGCGGGTGATGCCCACCACGAGGTCGGTCCCGTCGTCCCGGATGGCCGTGAACTCGCCGCGGCCGCAGATGGGGATGTCGAACTGGCTGACCTGATACGCCTTGGGGAGGTCGGGGTAGAAGTAGTTCTTCCGGTGGAAGATGGACCGCGGGGCGATCTCACATCCGAGGGCGAGCCCGATGAGCAGTGCGCGGCGCACCGCCTCCGCATTGACCACGGGCAGCACGCCGGGGTGCGCGAGGCACACGGGGCAGGTGTGCGTGTTGGGCGGATCGCCGAATGACAACGCACACCCGCAGAACATCTTGGTGCGCGTGGACAACTGCACGTGGATCTCCACCCCGATTACCGGCTCGAACCCGCTCATGTGACGAGCCCCGGGGGACGGGTGTCGAACGCGAGCGCCTGCTCCACGGCGTGGGCCGCGTCGAGCAGACGGTTCTCGCTGAACGCGGGGCCGGCGAGCTGCAGCCCCACAGGGAGCCCTCCGGAGAGCCCGCACGGGATGGAGATGGCGGGCAGCCCGGCAAGGCTCACCGGGATCGTGCAGACGTCGGCGAGGTACATCGCGTAGGGGTCGGCGGTGCGATCACCCAACGGGAACGCCACCGTCGGTGATGTGGGCGACGCCAGGACGTCCACCGACCGGAATGCCTCCGTGAACTCGCGGACGATGAGGGTGCGCACGCGCTGGGCGCGGCCGTAGTACTCGTCGTAGTACCCGGATGCCAGCGCGAAGGTGCCGAGCATGATCCGTCGCTTCACCTCAGGGCCGAACAGGGCGCCGCGGGTCTGCTCGTACTGGTCCAGCAGGGTCTCGGCGGCCACGGAGGGGCCGTAGCGGATGCCGTCGAACCGGGCGAGGTTGGCCGAGCACTCGGCGGGGGCCAGCACGTAGTACGTCGCGAGGCCGCTCGGCGTACTCGGTAGGCTCACGGGCACCACGGTCGCCCCGAGGGCCTCCATCTCCCGCAGCGACGCCTCGATGGCCCCACGCACGCCGGGTTCCACGCCCTCCCCCATCAGCTCCTCTACGACGCCGACGCGCAGGCCCGTGAGGTCGGTGGCCGTGGGCAGGGCGATCGCGCCGGGCCAGTCAAGCGACGTCGAGTCCATCGGATCACGCCCGACCATGTGCCGCAGGAGCAGCGCGGCGTCGGTGACCGTGCGGCTGAACGGCCCCACCTGGTCAAGCGACGAGGCAAAGGCGATGAGGCCGTACCGTGACACCGCGCCGTAGGTGGGCTTCACACCGACGATGCCGCACAGGGCGGCGGGCTGGCGGATCGAGCCGCCCGTGTCCGATCCCAGTGACCACGGCACCTGCCGCTCGGCCACCGCCGCCGCCGACCCGCCGCTCGACCCGCCCGGCACCCGCCCGTGGTCCCAGGGGTTCAGCGTGTTCGCGTATGCCGAGTTCTCGGTGCTGGAACCCATCGCGAACTCATCCATGTTCGTCTTGCCCACCACGATCGCGCCGGCCTCCTCGAGGCGGCGCACGCACGTGGCGGTGTACACGGGCCGGAAGCCCTCGAGCATCCGCGAGCCCGCGGTGGTCACGACATCGCGGGTCGAGAGGGCATCCTTGATGCCGATGGGCACGCCGCCGAGCGGCGGGCGGGTCGGAAGGGCGTCAATGGCCCGGGCCCGGGCGCGGGCCCCCTCGGCGTCAACCGCCAGGAACGCCCTGACGTCGTCGGCCTCCACCGCAGCGAGGTGGGCGTCCACCAACTCCAGCGAGGTGGTGTCCCCGGCGGCGAGTGCCCTCACCTGCTCGCTGGCCGTGAGGTCGCGCAGGGGCATCAGGCAGCCCTCCGGGCGCTGGCGATGCGGTCCGTAGCCGTGAGGTCGCGCAGGGGCATCCGGCAGCCCTCCGGGCGCCGGCGATGCGCCCCCGGACCCATGAGGTCGCGGACGGGCATCAGTCCATCCTCGGGACGCCGAACGCGTCGTCCACCACATGGGCAGCCTCCCGCAGGGCCTCATCGCGCGGGAGGCCGGGCCGGGGCTCATCGGCCCGCAGCACGTTCTCGACTGCCAGCACATGGGTGGTGGGCGGTACCCCGTCCAGGTCGATCGCCCGGATGACGTCAATGTGCTCGAGGATGCCGGAGAGCTCCTCGCGCATCACCTGCTGCTCGTCGGGGCTCAGCCGCAGACGCGCAAGGCGCGCGACATGAAGAACCGTCTTTGCGTCGATCATCGGCGGGGGACTGTAGCCGAGGCGGTCGGGCGGGGCTGGTAGCGTCGTCGCATGCACGGCGAGCTCGATCTGATCCGCCGCATCGCCGCGCAGGCAGGGGTTCGGGACGGTGTGCGCGTGGGAATCGGTGACGACGCCGCGGTGCTCGACGATGGCACGGTACTGGCCCTCGACATGGTGGTGGACGGCGTACACGTGAGCCGGTCCACGCACTCGCCGGCAGACATCGGACACACCGCGCTGGCGGTCAACCTGTCCGACATCGCGGCGATGGGAGCCCGCCCGGTCGCGGCGGTGGTGGGCCTGGGTGTGCCGGACGACCTCGACCCCGACGATGTTGCCCGGATGTACGCATCCATGGATGCCACGGCGGCGGCGCATTCGATGTCGGTGGTGGGGGGCGATGTGTCCGCCTCCCCCGTGCTGACCCTGTCGGTGGCCATCGTCGGGCGCATGCCCGATGGGGTGCCGCCCGTCCTGCGCTCCGGGGGCCGTGCCGGCGACCTGCTGGTCGTGTCGGGCCCCCTCGGCGCGTCGGCCGCGGGGCTGCGGCTGCTTCGTGGGGGATCCCGGGACCCGGACACCGTCGCGCGGGATGCCCTCGTCGCGGCGCATCTCCGGCCGGTCCCGCTCGTGGCGCAGGGCCTGAACCTCGCCGAGTCCGGTGCCACCGCCATGCTCGACATCTCGGACGGGCTGCTGCTCGATGCCGATCGGCTGGCCCGGGCATCCGGACTGCGCGCCGACATTGACCTTGGGCGGGTGCCGCGGGCACCGGGGGTGGACATGGTCGCCCGCCGCGCGGGTGTCGCCCCGGACCTGTTCGCTGCGACCGGGGGCGATGACTACCAGCTGCTCGCCGCTATGCCGCCGTCCGCCGGCCTCGCTTCGTATCTCACCGTGGTGGGACGGCTGGCTGAGGGGACGCCGGGGGTGCGGGCACTCCGCGGGGGCGTGGATGTGACTCCGCATCGGCTCGGCTGGGAGCACGGGGGCACGTAGGCCCCAGTGGGGCGCCGCCGCGCAGGGCGCAGCGTGCCGACCACACGACCGACGCGGGGGACCGACGCGGGGGACCGACGACATTGTCGGCGCCGGATCCGCAACCGCCCCGGGCACCACGCCGTTCGAGGCAGTCCGCGCTGCCCGGCCGACCCCCGGCCAGGGGTGGGCCGGGCAGCGGCCATGTACCCGGGGCAGGCCCCCGAAGGAGCACGCGTACCGGGTGACGCGTTACGGTGCCCCGGTGGACGTCCCCGGGTCACCCCTTTCGCCGCTCGACGCATTCCAGGTCCTCGTCGCCCGGGCGGTCGAGGACATCCCCGAGCCGTTCGCGTCGGCGCTCGATGAGGTCGCGCTCATCGTCGAGCCGCACGCCCGTGGCCGCTCCCTGTACGGGCTCTACGAAGGCCACCCGCGGACCACCGGCACGATTCCGTCCGGCGCCATACCCCCACGCATCACCATCTACATGCACCCGATGGTGGATCACTTCCGCGACCCCGCGGTGCTGCGCCATCAGGTCCGGGTGACCGTGCTGCATGAGTTGGGGCACCACCTCGGCCTCGGCGAGGAGCGGCTGGGCGAACTCGGATACGGCTGAGCCAGGGCCCGGCGGGGTGCCCGGGGCCCGCACCTCCTGACCACGGGCTGGCGTCGCCAGCCCCTTCGCACACGGCACTGCCAGGCCAGAGGCCGGCCGCGGTGGGCGCGACGCAGCAGGGGCGGAACGTTGTCGCGACGGACCCGTCGGACCCGGAGCGGGCCTAGGGAGCGTAGCGTTACCGCTGGTCCGTCCCGATGAGAGGCTCCCCGTGCCCGCCCGCCCCCGGAACCTGTCAACCCGAATGAGACACCTGTGCGTGGAATTTAGGGAGCAACCACCTCCCTTGCGGGCCGGTTGATCCAAGCAGCGCTCGGCACCGGGGGCGGTGTCGGCACCCGCCGCACGAACCGTTCCGGGTTCGCG
>SXQZ01000151.1 GCA_005792725.1 Actinomycetota bacterium | reverse complement strand
GGGTGGATGTGGCTCTCGACCTTGAACACGATGGCGAGGCCGTCGCCCACGTCCACCGCGCCGGCGTTCTCGCCGGGACCCATCACCACCCGGGGGCCCGTGGTGGGGAACCCGGAGAGCAATGGCTTGGAGTGCTTGTACGAGCAGTGCTCGCTCCACATGAGGCTGAACATCACCAACTCGGGGTCGGTGGGCGCTCGACCCATCAGCGCGACGATGCGCGCGGCCTCGTCGTCGGTGAGGCCGAGGGTGCGGTGGAGGGGCGCGGGGTCGCTCACGAGATGAGCGCGGCGAAGAGCACGCGACCGTCCACGGATCCCAGGAGGGGGTCCTGGGCCTCCTCGGGATGGGGCATGAGGCCCATGACGTTGCCCGCCAGGTTCGCGATGCCGGCGATGCGGTCCATGCTCCCATTGGGGTTCTCGCCGCGGTAGCGCAGCACCACCCGGGTGCTGCCCGGGTCGCCGAACCACGCGCCGTCATGGTGCTTGAAGGGCATTGAGAGAACCTCGCCCTCATCGCGCCCACCGGTCCACGGGGTGCCGGCGTCGGCCACTTCGAGGTCGGCCTGGCGGCAGATGAACGACAGGGAGGCGTTGGGGCGCAGCACACCGGGCAGCAGCCCGGCCTCGCACAGGATCTGGAACCCGTTGCAGATGCCGAGCACCTTGCCACCCGCCGCCGCGTGCGCCCTCACTGCACCCATGATGGGCGTGCGGCTGGCGAGCGCCCCGGGACGCAGGTGGTCGCCGTAGGAGAACCCGCCGGGAACGAGCACGGCCCCGGTTTCCCCCGGCAGCGCGGTGTCCTCGTGGTGCGTGAAGACCGGCTCGCCGCCCACCCCCGCCACGGCGCGCGCTGCACTCTCGTGGTCGAGAGTGCCCGGGAATCGCAGGACCGCCACCCGCGTGGCGCTCACCCGGGCACCTCGACCGCGTAGTCCTCGATCAGGTTGTTGGCCAGAAGGTCCTCGCACATCCGCGTGGCCTGCGCCGCGGGGTCGTGCCCGGCGATCTCCATCTCGATGCGCTTGCCGACGCGGACATCGGACACATCCCCGAACCCGAGGTGCAGGAGTGCGCCCTGCACGGCCTGCCCCTGGGGGTCGAGCACACCCTTCTTCGGCATGACGGTGACGACGACCAAGGTCATTCTGCGGCCTCCTTGAGCCATTCCTCGAATGCCCGCCCGGTGATGCGCTCGTAGGCCTCCACGTAGCGCTCGCGCGTGCCGGCCACGACCGCGGCCGGCAACTCCGGCCCCGGCGGCGAGTGGTCCCACCCCGACCGGTCGAGCCAGTCGCGAAGGTACTGCTTGTCGAACGACGGGGGGCTGACATCGGGCTCCCACTGGTCCGCGGGCCAGAAGCGCGAGGAGTCGGGAGTGCACACCTCGTCCCCCAGGATCAGCCCGGGATGGGGCGGATCCTGGGGGACGAGACCCGGATCCCAAGCGCGCGTGTCTGGCACGGGGGCGGAGCGCGGCGCCTCCGGACCTCCTGCCCCGACTCCGGTGCCCGGCCCCTCCGGGTGCGCGGCACCGACGCGGGACGACCCCCGCGGGGCGGCCGTCCCCAGTTCGAACTTGGTATCGGCCAGGATGAGCCCGGCCCCCGCACAGTCCTCGGCGGCGCGCGCGTACACCGCCAGTGAGACCCGCTCCATCTCGGCGGCCAGGCCGGGCCCGACGGCGGCGACCACATCATCCATGGTGATGTTCTCGTCGTGGGCGCCCGCCTCGGCCTTGGCGGCGGGGGTGAAGATGGGCGCGGGCAGACGGTCGGCCTGGTGCAGGCCCTGAGGCAGGGACACGCCGCTGGTGGCGCCGGTCGCCTGATAGTCGCGCCAGCCGCTGCCGATGAGGTACCCGCGCACCACGCACTCCACCGGCAGCATGTCCAGCGCTCGCACGAGCATCACGCGGCCCGCGAGGTCCTTGCGGCGCCAGCCGTCCGGCATCTCCGAGAGGCGCCAGCCCAGCAGGTGGTTGGGCACGATGTCGGCCATCCGTGCGAACCAGTGCACGCTGAGGCCCGTGAGCACCTGGCCCTTCCCGGGGATCAGCGTGGGCATCACGACGTCGTACGCCGAGATGCGGTCGCTCGTCACCATCACCAGCCGGCCATCGCCGACGTCGTGGACCTCCCGGACCTTCCCCCGGAGGATCAGGCTCACAGGGCCTCGACCCGCTCGAACACCTCGTCGAGGTGCCGGAGGTGGTGCGACGGGTCGAACAGGGCATCGAGGCGGGCCGGGTCGATGCGCCCTGACACATCCTCGTCGGCGGCGAGGAGCTCCCGGAGCGGCCGACCGGTGTCCCAGGCGGTCATGGCGTTGCGCTGCACGGCGGCGTAGGCCTGCTCGCGGGTAAGGCCCTCCTCCACGAGGCCCAGCAGCACGCGCTGGCTGAACACGAGCCCGTAGGAGGAGTCGAGCACCTCCTGCATGCGGTCGGGACGGATGAGGAGCCCCTCAACGAGGCGGGTGGTGGTGGCCAGCAGGTAGTCGAGCAGCGTGTAGGAGTCGGGCAGGATCACCCGCTCCACGGAGGAGTGTGAGATGTCACGCTCGTGCCACAGCGCCACGTCCTCCATCGCCGGCAGGGAGTTGGCGCGGATGACGCGCGCGAGACCCGTGATGCGCTC